>NZ_JAJCNF010000099.1:0-378 GCF_020560945.1 Dorea sp. 210702-DFI.3.125 | reverse complement strand
ACGGAAAGCCACACCCGGCACAGAGGAAAGCAAAGAGCCGCCCAAGAAGCAGCCCATCAAGGAAGTCTTGCAGGATAAGACAGACGAGAAAAAAGCACAAAGAACTGCCCCGGAGCAGACAAAACACAAACAACAGGATATGGAACTTTAACAGGCACTTGCCATTTTCAATCAGAGAATGTCAGGTGCTTTTCTTTTTTTCAAGGAGGGATAGATTTGAATGTATTTGAAGCTGTGAAGCAGTCCGTCACAACAAGACAGGCTGCGGAGCATTATGGAATCCGTGTAGGCCGGAACGGGATGGCTTGTTGCCCGTTCCATCACGATAAAACCCCAAGCATGAAGCTGGATCGGCGTTACCACTGCTTCGGCTGCGGT
>NZ_JAJCNF010000098.1:0-398 GCF_020560945.1 Dorea sp. 210702-DFI.3.125 | reverse complement strand
CCGACAATGAAGTCCTTAGATGGTGTAAATAAGAAAAATGATGTAAATAATACAGCTTCTGAAGCACCTGAAAAAAATGTAAAAACTGAGTCTGAAAAGATTGATTTTTCTAAGGTAAAGGTAGAGCCTTTATTTGAGGAATTTGTTGATTTTGATACATTCAGCAAGTCAGATTTCCGTGCAGTAAAGGTTAAAGAGTGTGTTGCAGTACCGAAGTCAAAGAAACTGTTACAGTTTACTCTTGATGACGGAACAGGCACAGACAGAACCATTTTAAGCGGTATTCATAGCTTTTATGAGCCGGAAGAACTGGTTGGAAAGACTCTGATTGCTATCACAAATCTTCCACCGAGAGCTATGATGGGCATTGACTCTTGCGGTATGCTCCTCAGTGCTAT
>NZ_JAJCNF010000097.1:0-410 GCF_020560945.1 Dorea sp. 210702-DFI.3.125 | reverse complement strand
GGTTCTCTGGCAAGCAGATAGCTGTTCCAGATACGGAACGCCACATACATTTTCAGAGGGTCATTGCTAAGATATTTCCCCCAGAGAAATTCGCTTGCCGCCTGCTCCAGCTCCGGCTGTTTCCATCGGTTGGAGTGGAGGGCTTGCCGCAGCGGAGAAAGCCCGTATAAGTTCCAGTCTCTGTCCGTGTCACGCTCAAAGTTTATCAAAAAAGTCCCCAGCGGGCGTGTCATATCACAAAGCACCTCTGTGTTTTGGCTCCCGTTCAGACGGAAGCGGATCTGCTGTTCTTCCCCAATCAAAATCCTCTCTTTCATTTTCTTCCTGTCCAGCGTCAGGACAAACAAAATCCTCTCAAAACATGGCTCATGCCGTATAAACTGATTCTCCATCCCTATCCCCTGCCTTTG
>NZ_JAJCNF010000096.1:0-414 GCF_020560945.1 Dorea sp. 210702-DFI.3.125 | reverse complement strand
TCTTTGAGTTTCTTAATTCGTTCATCAATCAACCTTCCTTTCTCTAATTGCTGTTCAAGTTCAGTAATTCGCTGTTCTGTTTCTGCAATAGCCGGTTCTCGCTGTTCAATTTCTGTGCCAATTCCTGCCATTGCTGATTTTCGTCTGTGAGTTTCTGTATCTGGTCTGTCTTTTCTTCCAGAAGCATCAACAGTTCTTCTGTATCCGGTAAGATTTGTAGCAGCTCTGACAATTCTTTCTCTAATTGCTGCAATCGTTCTTCCTGCTCCTGAAAGCACATCAGCTTCTCGTCCTTTTCCTGTATCTCCTGAAGCATCTCTGCCATGATATTCTGCTGTTCCTCTATCTGTGTAATCATTGCTTCCATCATGGGAATTACTTCTTTGCTTTCTTCTAATGTCATTCAACCACTCC
>NZ_JAJCNF010000095.1:0-416 GCF_020560945.1 Dorea sp. 210702-DFI.3.125 | reverse complement strand
CACAAAAACTACTACAGAGAAGTAAAAGACAAAAACAGAGTTTACTATGAGTTCTATCATCTGGACGGAACAAAGAATGTTCCAGAAGATTATAAGGAAATATCCTTTGTCTGCTTAAGACCGGATGGAAGTTTGGAACTGCCAAGCTCGTTAGGAATTGTTTGCAGGAAGATTGCTCAGAAACTGGATGGATTTGAAGGATTTCATTTTCACCAGTTGCGACACACCTACACAAGCAACCTTCTGGCAAATGGAGCAGCACCAAAGGATGTGCAGGAACTGTTAGGGCACTCAGATGTCAGTACCACCATGAATGTCTATGCACACTCTACAAGAAAAGCCAAGCGGGAATCTGCAAGGTTACTTGATAAAGTGGCAGGCAATGACTAAATAAAACTTTCCCTTATTTCCCTTAC
>NZ_JAJCNF010000094.1:0-425 GCF_020560945.1 Dorea sp. 210702-DFI.3.125 | reverse complement strand
CAAACATCCGTAAAAACTATTTGAATCAGACCATATCTGAGATCGTAAATCGAAAGCCAAGATTTATTTGTATTGAAGATCTGAATGTCAGTGGAATGATGAAAAATAGACATTTATCCAAAGCAGTACAGGAACAAGGATTTTTTGGGTTTAGAAAACAGCTTGAATACAAATGCAATGATAAAGGGATCCAGCTTATTGTGGCTGAACGGTTTTATCCATCATCAAAGCTTTGCAGCTGCTGTGGAAACATCAAAAAAGATTTGAAGTTATCTGACAGGGTTTATAGATGTGAATGTGGGAATATGATTGACAGAGATTTCCAGGCATCTATAAATCTCAAGGCCTATGGAGAACGATTTGCAAGCTAACACTGAAACGTTAATGCAAATATGTACGGATACGTTAGTCCGGAATTTACGCCT
>NZ_JAJCNF010000093.1:0-430 GCF_020560945.1 Dorea sp. 210702-DFI.3.125 | reverse complement strand
ATCAGCACCGATATCAATACCAACAGAGATGAATAAATCATCGAGATTAAAGAAAACTTTGTTTGACATGAGCAATAGCTCCTTTCTGATAGGAATCCATTTCCAATCTGGCAGGTACACAACCTAGCGCGTTATTCGGGTATGGCCTTCCGGCTCCCAACCAGCTAAAACATAAAACCCTGTCGAATGGACTAATTGACTTAATTACAGGTATCCACTGATAATCAGTGTCCCAAGGAGAAATACATTCTTTGTCCTATCCTAAGAGATGATACCTTATGTTTTATCTAGTGTCTATCAGGAACCGTCAGACATGATCATTATTATGGATAACATCTGATGAAGGAAGAATCCCTTCTTCTGTTATCTGATTTATAGAAACTTATTAACCAAGTAGTCTTGATTGACTACATCATTATTATACTAGGAG
>NZ_JAJCNF010000092.1:0-431 GCF_020560945.1 Dorea sp. 210702-DFI.3.125 | reverse complement strand
ACGGCAAAGAGCCGTATCGGGGACAGACTTGTGACCGAGAAAGACGGCACAGCATGGGTCTGCTATCTCCGAGACTGACAACAGGAACACGGCAAGCATGGCAAAGACGGCAAGGTTTTTATAGATACCTTAATGTTGCCGCCTTGCCTTGTTCCCTCATACCGACACCGCTCGATGATGAACAGTCACCGGGCATTTTTCATTTACAGGAGGATTTTGAATGAACAATACCGCAACCAACACCGCCACTTGCCCGACTGTCAGAAAGCAGATCGGCAAGACAACCTATATCGTCCGTGTCCATTTCAGCCAGACCGCAAAAGAGACGATGGAGGACAAAATCAAGCGTCTGCTCCGTGAGGAAGTCCGCAAAATGTGACTTCTTTTTGAATTTGATGAAAAAGTCCTTGACTTTTCGTCTCTGGCAAAAC
>NZ_JAJCNF010000091.1:0-438 GCF_020560945.1 Dorea sp. 210702-DFI.3.125 | reverse complement strand
GAATACGGTCAGGCAGTTCCGTATGCTCTGACGGACACCGCCTTTCTCGGTAGTTCCCAGCCCCGCCTTGATTTCCTCAATGCTCTGGGGCGGCTGCATGGCGTTCATGGTGTTTTTTAGTTCTTGCTGCGTTTGCGGCGGCAAGCTCTGCCATTCGCTTTTCAAGCTGTATCACATCCTTTCCGTAGTCCGTAATCAAAGCTGCTTTTTCCTCTGTCTCCCCAAAGAGCAGCACATCCAGCAGATATTCCACTTGGTCTTGCTTCTGTAAGGCTTCCACAAACCGTGGATGAAAGGCTTCCTCCGGGGAGTGCGGGGCATAATCCTTTCTCCATGCCCGAAGCAAGTGAAGATAATCGGCAAGAATACGGAAGCAGCGGTTTTTTGCTTCCTGAAACTGTTCCTCCGGGGATTTCTGCCGGGGCTTGGGCTTTTTTA
>NZ_JAJCNF010000090.1:0-441 GCF_020560945.1 Dorea sp. 210702-DFI.3.125 | reverse complement strand
TTTCAACGGGTTATGAAGAAACGCCCAAAGGCAGAACCATTTGTGATAGACGGACGGGGCAATTTCCTATTTGTCAATCATAAGGACAAGCCAAAAGTTGCGATTGATTACAACGCCTTATTTGTCCGTATGGTAAAGAAATACAACAAGCACCACAAAGACAATCCCTTGCCACATATCACACCGCATACGCTACGCCATACGTTCTGCACAAGGCTGGCAAGCAAGAACATGAACCCAAAAGATTTACAGTATATCATGGGGCATTCAAACATTAGTATCACAATGAATTGGTACGCTCATGCGTCCATAGATACCGCAAAATCAGAGGTTCAGCGTCTAATTGCATAGAAGTATTTACCACGATTTTAACCACGTTTGATAGAGAAAATATAAGAAGATAGACCTAGATATGTGAGGTTTACCACAAAAGCAAAATGC
>NZ_JAJCNF010000009.1:0-92956 GCF_020560945.1 Dorea sp. 210702-DFI.3.125 | reverse complement strand
ATTTATATTATCACATTCACAATCGCTTGTCAACAACTTTTTTATTTTTCTTTTTGCTGTCCGCTTCGATCATCTCTGTCGTTCGAAACAGCTTAACTAGAATATCATTTCTATCGACATTTGTCAACAGGAAATTTCATTTATTTTTTTGCGTTCCCATGAGCTCTTAAGCACTTTCCAGTCTTGTCTCACGCGACAGCTTGTATAATATATCATGCCTATCCAGAATTGTCAATATTGTTTTTATTATTTATTTTATTTGCACAATTTATACAATTCATTTTCCCATCTGAATCTAAAATCTCTCTTTTTTCACAAATCAGAAGAGGTAATCTAAAAAAGGCACCTTTGCCCGTTAGTTGGGACATAGCATTTTTATCAGTTTACTACACCTTCTATTATACTCTCTATCTTCTTTAATCTTCCTTCATACGTATCCTGTATACTACCTGCCTCAGATTTTTTCTTTAATTCTTCTAAGAATCCTGGTTCATCAAAGCATCTGGAAATTGCATGATATAATGTTTCTTTTCTATTTTCTACAATATATCCCCATTTTCCGTTACCGAGGTTTTCCTTGATTCCGCTACAATCTGTAGATATAACCGGCACACCAAGTATAACCGCCTCACTGATTGCAAGGTTATATCCTTCATTCAAGGAAGAACAGACAAATAAGTCTGCATTTTTTATATATGGATATGGGTTCTCTTGAAATCCAATCAAATGCTCCCATTTTTCCAAATGATGAGACTCGACCATTTCTTTTAGACGGTCATATTCTTTTCCATCTCCTACTATATTAAGAGTAAAGTCTCTGCCATCTTCTACCATATGCTCACAGATACTGGTCAGGCGAAGAAATCCTTTTTCTGGAATCACACGTCCCACTGCACAAATTGTAAATTTGTCATGTGCCACTTCATAGCCTTCTGCCATTCTGCGGATTGTCTTTGCCTCTAAAGGATTATAACAGACCGCTGCATTTTGAACTAATTCTATACCGAACATTTCTCCAAATGCGACGCGAATTGCCTCTGACACGAATACAATCTTATCGTACTGACTGTATGCATATTTTTCTTCTTCAAAGCTTTTGTAAAATACCGCTGTGCGGTGACGTTTTTTTAAGTTCGTATGCATCCACGCATATTTCCGACACATTGGATCATTGCAGTAAGATAGAATCTTCGTGGACGGTCCTTCCAGGAACGCGACCATAACATCGTAAGATTCTTTTACATATTGTTCATATAGCTTAGCTGCATGCTCTCGTATTTCTTTTGTTGCTTCTTTACTTTTACATGGGAAAATATGCGTCACTCTCACATATTGAGGAATCTGTTCAAAGTAAATCCCTTCTCCAAACACGACCAGCAGATGTATCTCATACTTTTTTGGATCCAGATACCGCAACAATGTAAGCAGCACCTTTTCCGCCCCGCCATTATTTAATGTATTAATTGCAAATAAAACTTTTTTCATGAACCTCTCAAACTCTTTTCTATCTGTCTCTATGCCATATTGGTTTTCCCGCTAACAGATAAGCCACTAAATTTCCAAATATGCACCCCAGCATGCAGCCTATACTGTTATTCATTATATCATCGAACTCAAACAGCCCTCTTTTCAGAACAAGTTGCAATATCTCGATTCCGAGCGAAACCACTATTCCACATAACAATCCCTGCCACCAGCGGATCTTTTTGTCAAAGACAAATGGAAGTAATCCACCAAGCGGAAGTAACAACACAATATTTAAAATATCTTCTTTCAACATCTCTCTGCTGCCACGAAATACTGCCCGCCAGGACCAGAATAAATCAAGGTTATAATGATAATCTGTCTGTGGATTTCTTGTAAATACTGTCGATGCATATACAATCGCAAGAAATGTAAGAGCTGCGAGACATGCATATGCCTGAAAGCCTTTCATCTTGTCTCTTTTTACCAACTGCCGCAGGCAAAATGCTACGACTATAAACACAATAACAAAAAACAGGAACTCTCTTGCCGTCCATTCTCTGTTATGTGTAACTAATATCTGATAAATATCCAAATGACCGTCTCCTTTTTCAATAGGGACTAGAATAGCACATATATTTTTTCTTGTCTAGGGCAAAACCTTTCTTATCACAGAATTTTAACATACAATTCCAACATACGAGTACAATTCAAGTCGAACTTCCGGCAGAATTATATAAATATACAGGACCCTAGCAAGATTACTCCCACCAGGGTCCTGTACATTTATGTTCTACTCGCAGATTCAAGGGATACGACATTTACTTCAACACAATTGCATTCACTGCTTCCGTCAAATCTACGACCAGATCTCGTTTTACTAGTGATATGGATTTTCCATCAATTGTCACAAGACAATTCGTTCCATCATATCGATATATTTTAACTTCTTTTTCCGGATATTTGTCATCTTTATAATGTAACGTAAAGCTGATTTCTTCTTTCTCAGAAGGTTCTTCACTTGTAAAGTCACTTGCTTTCAGCGCTTTAAGTGCATCTGTAAAGTCTGTTCCTTCAATTTCTTCTCCGTCATAAGTACTGACAACGTCGCCCTTCTTCTCAGACAGATCAATGGTGTAATCTTTATCTTCCAGCGTCACTTTTACACTGTCCACATCCGAAAGATCCGCTGTTACAACTGATTTATGTCTCAGCGAATCATAAGAACCATCTGTCACATTCTTATATTCGTCTTCTGTAATCTCGTAGATAATCTTGGAATCTCCGATTCTGACATAGGCTTTGTCGTCCTGTTTTGCGCTGACATGAAGTATAAATGTTTTCTCACTGCTGCCTGCTTCTGAATCTTTACTGTCACCGGAATCCTCAGAAGAATCCTCGGACTTCGGTGTATATTTTACCTCCAGATTATACTGTGGCTCATCAAGTCCATATTTTGCAACTTCTTCATCTGTCGTATTATAAGTCACATACGTTCCAAGATTCAGTGCATTTACATTGTTCAGATAGGTCTTCACAAGATTCGTATCCAGCGGCTGTTCTTCTTTATCTTTGTTCACAAAATAAATGTCGTCCTCATTGTCAGAAAGACCATCATTTTCTTTGTATTTTGCATCCAAAGAAGTAGATCCGGAAACTTTAATTTCTGAAATCTTCTCCACCTGATTAAAGTTTGGAATCTCATCATTTTTCACAAGCGCATCAATTGTCACATCAAAACTGTCCATCGGATCATTTTTCACAAGGTACACATTTCCATCTCCGATTGAAACATAACGCTGTGAATCCATGGTACTATAATCACCCAGTGAGATTTCATAAGTCTCATCGTCCGTCTCCAATGTGATTGTACATTCCGGATCATCCAGACCGTACTGTCCATAATCGTCCACATCTTCAATCTCAAATGCCACACCAAATTCTTTGAATAGTTTTAATCTCTCGGCAATCTTATCCTGATCTACTGGGAAGTTTGCATCATCGGTGTAAGTCCATGTACCATCCTTTTTTTCAAAGGCAAGGCTTCCCAAACTGCTCTTCCAGGAGATTTTATTCACAGAATCACTGTCCACTTCCAAAACCGTTTTGTCACTGTTTTTAATATTTTCTTTCTTTTTTTCTGTCTTGCTCAAAGCAAATGTGGCAATACATATCACCACTAAAACTCCAATCAGGATATATAATTTTTTAGTTCGCTTCATTTGCCCGTCTCCTCTTCACAACAATCGCAATACCAACAGCCAGATAAACAATCGGGAATACTCCAATCATGACAAGCTTCAGAATTGATGAAGTAGAATCACTGATCGTCAGGTAATTATATTGTAAGGATTTGCTTCTGATTGAAACTGCGTCACGCTGTCCTACCAGTGAGGATATAGAATTCATGACCAGATCCAGGTTTGCTCCGGAAGAATAACTGTTGTAAGTATCATCGACCAGATAAGAAGATGCATACCAGATCATCTGTCCATCATTTTCATCCTGTGTAATATCTACTCCTAACGCAAATGGTCCATCTGTATCCCCGTCTTCTTTATCATAAGTTGTCAAATTGTATCCTGCCGCCTTTGAATATGCCTCGTCTGATGTTGTGAGAAGTGACGTCACATTTACATCTTTATCCGTATTTCCAACCTCCAGTCCTCTTGCGATCGGTACAATTGCATAATAACTCTCATCCAGAAGCGGATCTGTAATGTTGCTGCTCTCAATGGTCGGCATCAGGATATACGGTGCCTGAAAAGCATAGTGATCATGGTCTGTATCAACAACAACTCCGTTATCAGATTTCACACCATAATCCGATAAAAGTCTATAAAGGTTCGGAAGATTTCCACTCTCCACCGGTCCTGCCATAACAAGCAGCTTACCTCCGTTGTTAAAATAATCTTCCAGCATATTTTTTTCTTCCTCGGAAATATCACTGGACGGCGCATTTATTAACACAAAATCTGCATCGTCCGGAACTTCATTGGTTGTCAGAAGCGAAAATTCCTCAGTCTCAATATTTTCTTTTGTAAGCTGATTACTAAATGTTGTGGAAAGTTCTGCTTCGCCGTGTCCATTCAATATATACATCTTTGGCTGTTCGCTGTTCACTACATAATCAATCGCAGAAGTGATTGCTCCTTCTCCGTCAAATGAAGTCGTTCCGCTGTAGCCTGAATATGCGCTTCCACTGGTTACGTAGATGTCACTATATGCGATATAACGATTGCGATCCCCACACTCTACGATCAGACTGTTGTTGGCAACCTCATCACTTGTATATTTCTGGGTAAATGTCGGATAAATATCCGGATTCTTCTTTTTTATTTTAATATGATCAGATAATGTATCATATTTGTCCAAAAGCTTTTCAATGACATCGTCTTCTTTACCATTCTGTACGACCCAGTAAATTGTCACATCCTCTTCCAATGTATTTACAACAACTTTTGTGTTGCTTGTGATAGAATAAAGTTTCGTGGAACTGATATCATACTGGGTTACAGAAGACGGCAGTGCCTGGGCAAATATATTTACCACGACCAGAATTGCAAGCACAATTGTTGTCAATACAATAGAATAAGTACCGCCTTTTAAAGCTGTTTTGTTCTTCATTAGTTGTACCTCCTTTTCTCAAGTGACTGAACACAGAGGAACAAGAAGAATACAATGACAGACAGATAAAATACAATAGCTGTCATATCAAACACTCCATTTACAAATGTATAAAACCGTTCAAACAAGGACAATGTCTTCATAATATTCGGAAGCAGTCCTTCGAACACACTTTTCTTTACAAAATAAATCACAGCAACTGCAATCAATAAAACTGCACCAACACCTGCCGCAACCGCATCATTTTTCGTCAGGATCTTAATAATCAGGCCGACAATCAGAATCAGTACAACAAGTGCGATAATGGAACCTATCACACTGCTGGAAATGTAATCTGCCAAACTGACACTGTAATAATTGAACAATACAACTGCCACACAGATACCTGCTGCCATTCCAAGATTCTCTGTCAACGAAGAAATAAACATTCCTATCGCAATAAGTGCTGCACCCATAATGAAAAATGCGATCAAGCTTCCATACGATGTCAAAAGATAGACATCTCCAAACTTTGCAAAGATTAGTGGATAAAAAGCAACAATTACTAGTGGAATTAAAAATACAACTAAAAGCGCAAGATATTTTCCAAGGATAATATCTGTCGTTGTAATCGGCAGCGAATAAAGAAGTTGGTCTGTTCTCTGTTTTCGCTCTTCTGCCAGAACTCTCATAGTCAGGATCGGCACTAATCCGACAAATATAAGGCTGATAAATCCAAGCACATATTCAAAGTTCGCAACTGCTTGCTGGATATTGTAGAGCATAGATCCGATTCCTACGAATACAAGAAGAAATGCTCCGAATACATAGGCCGTCAGAAAATGAAAATAACCGGACAGCTCATGTTTTAATACTGCTTTCATTCTGTTTTCTCCTCCTCTCCCTGTTTCTTTTTATTCCTGTATTCTTCCTCGTCAGTCTCGTCTTTCTCAAGACCACCAATTTCTTCCAGACCACTGATTTCCATATTCTGAAGATCTGCTTTCACCTGTTCACTATCTTTTCCAGGAACATCTGCCGGGTCAGCAGCTTCTGTCAGCTCCAGGAAGATATCTTCCAAATTTGCTTTCTTGGAGGTCAGCTCGTAAAGCGCTTTTTCTCTCTTTGCAAATTCCATAGAAAGCTTACGGCTGATTCCACGGATATCATCAGAATCTGTCTTCATTGTCACACTTAAAAGGCCATCTTGCGTCTCACGGTAAGACACCTCTGTAATTTCACCAAGTAAAGACTTCACTTCCTCTACTTCTTCCCGCGTTGCCTCTGTTGTAAACAAGATTTCGTTAGAACCTGCCAGCGACTTCTCCAAATGTTCCGGTTCATCAAATGCAATTAATTTCCCACCAGAAATAATCAACACTTTTTCACAGATTGCCTGCACCTCTGATAAAATATGGGAACTTAAAATAACTGTATGATTTATATTAACTGCTTGATCAGATCACGGATCTCAATAATCTGAATCGGATCCAATCCTACGGTAGGCTCATCTAAAATAATAACTTTCGGATTTCCAAGAAGTGCCTGGGCAATCCCAACTCTCTGTCTGTATCCCTTCGACAACTTGGAAATCAGACGTTTTCTCACATTCTGGATTCTCGTTTGGGAAATGACACCCTCGATCTGACGATCCATTTCTTTTCCTTTTAATCCTTTCGCTTCTGCAACAAACTTAAGATATTCCTCTGGTGTCTCATTCGTATAAAGCGGTGGAATCTCCGGTAAATATCCGATTGCTCTCTTGGCTTCTTTCGGCTCTTCAAAAATATCATGACCATCAATCGTGACCTGACCGGATGTCGCTGACAGACAGCCGGTAATGATATTCATAGTTGTAGACTTTCCGGCGCCATTAGGTCCCAGAAAACCATAGACATGACCCTCATCAATCTCAAAGGACAAATCGTCTACTGCGGTAAATTCACCGTAACATTTTGTTAAATGTTTTACTGAAATCATCACAAACCTCCTACATTTTCTTCCAAGTCTTATTAAAGAAAATGAATCTAAACTGAATTTAAACTTTTGCATGTCCAAAAGTGAAAAGTTTGTGAAAATAGATTTTTAAATGAATTTTTGTGCTAAACTCTCTCATAGAATGAAAGAGGAGACAACATCACTGAAAAATTTACATCAGTTGAATTGGAGGCTTTTCTATGCTACAAATTTTGATTATTGATGATGACAAAAACATACGACGCTATTTAAAAACAATCCTTCTGGCCGCCAGGTACACTCCAATCTGCGCGGAAACAGCCGATGAGGCACTACATATCATGGAGACAAACAATATTGCACTCATCATTCTTGACATTATGCTCCCTGGAACAGACGGGTTTACATTCACAAGGCTTCTGCGCGATTGTAAAAATGATATACCTATCTTGATGCATACTGCAAAGCAGCTTCCGGATGACATTAAAACAGGATTTCTTGCCGGCGCTGACGATTATATGACAAAACCGGCTGATGAGGATGTCCTTCTTCTTAGAATCAAAGCGCTTCTGCGACGGGCAAAAATCACTGCGGAACACCAGCTTCGCATTGGACATACTATACTAAATTATGATGCCCTGACCGTCACTACAGATAAGGATACCCAGCTGCTTCCTCAGAAAGAGTTTCTTCTATTATATAAGCTGCTTTCTTACCCAAACCAGATATTCACCCGCATGCAGCTTATGGATGATATCTGGGGACCGGATTCTGATTCCGGCGATGCGACTGTCAGCGTACACATCAACCGTCTCCGGAACCGGTTCCAGAATTGTCATGATTTTTCCATCACAACAATTCGGGGGCTTGGATATAAAGCACAGGTGCAAGAGGCACTCATGTAAATGAAATATATGGAGATTTAAATAATGATGAAATACTTTACACATACAAATGCAGGCAAATTAAAACTAAATTTTCGAACAAAAATGAACCTTCTTACAACCGGTTTGATCTTTGTCCTACTGTTATTATCCACATTTCTCGGAAACGGAGTTATGATCCTGCTCATCCATCATGGCTTCATCAATGCCGGACCACCGTCCTCACAGATTCCGCTTCTGATCCAGACCGGAATCATCAGTATTATCATTGGCACCTTGATCACACTTCTAATCAGCCACCTGCCGCTCAAACCTCTCCATACATTGGTCGAGGCTATTCATCAAGTATCCACAGGAAATTATGATGTTAAAATCCACTTGGAACACCCAGCAGAATTCCGAGAAGTATCTGATTGCTTTAATCACATGACCGAAGAATTGTCCTGTACAGAAATGTTACGCTCAGATTTTATCAACAACTTCTCTCACGAATTCAAGACCCCGATTGTCTCCGTTCTTGGATTCGCGAAATTATTAAAATCCGACCAACTCACAAAAGATCAACGCGAAGAATATCTGGACATTATTATAGCAGAGTCCAGGCGCTTATCAGAACTTTCCACGACCATACTTGACCTTTCCAGAATTGAAAGTCTCTCTTCCCTTTCCGGACAGACAACATTTTCCTTAAGCGAACAAATCCGGGAAGCAATTCTGTTATTGGAATATAAGTGGTCCCAAAAACATCTGAAGCTAGATCTTAATCTGGAAGAGTTGGACATCCTCGCTGATGAAGCACTGCTAAAACAGGTATGGATTAATCTTCTGGACAATGGAATTAAGTTTTCCCCAGAGTTTGGAAAATTATCTGTCTCTCTTCACACAAAAGATGGAACCTGCATCGTCAAAGTTCAGGATCACGGTCCCGGCATGGATCAGGCAACCTCTGATTTAATCTTTACCAAGTTCTATCAGGGCGATACTTCACACCAGTCGGAAGGCAATGGTCTGGGACTTGCACTTGTAAAGAAAATCATAGAGCTGCATCGCGGTACAGTCACCGTGGAAAGCAATACAGGAAAAGGCAGCACCTTCATTGTGGTGCTGCCTTTATAGCTTTTCTGTTCCCAAAATCTTTACTACCTTTTATCGGATATGCAAAACTCCTGAATGAGCCCCCGCAATCCAATTCTCCAAAGTATTCCTTGAAACAATCCCTTCTGTATTCTTTTTATATTTTGCCATCCCATATAATGAAACAAAAATCATGATTGCAAATAAAAATCTTGCACTTCCAAACATCTCTCCTTGCACCTCAAAGTACAAATATGCGGATACAAAAAATATGAAAATCACACCAAAAAATATTAATTTATAATTTCTATACCAATTTGTGTTTTTCATAAGTTTACACCTCCCTCTTTCTTTTTCTAACTATAGTATATAGTATTCCTTTTTGTTTGTAAAATTAAACTTTGGAACTATTTTCCATTCCATTTTGGAATATATGTATGATATAATCTTATTAAGGAGGTTTTTATGAACAATAAAGACTATTTAATTGTTGCTACACTCGGAGAAACGCGAAATATTACCCGTACAGCCGAACGACTTTTCATGACACAATCTGCCATTTCCAAACGTATTAAATTAATAGAGCAGGAATTTAGCTGTGATTTGCTTGTACGCTCCCGGCATGGTATCTTTTTTACAAAGGCAGGGGAACATATCTTAGACTTTTGTCGCAACACACTTGAAGAACTAGATGCACTAAAGCAACAAGTGAATTTTGAACATAATGAAATATCCGGTACCCTTCGCGTCGGTTACTCAATCAGCTACGGAACTTACTTTCTTGCCAGTCAGCTTGCTTCTTACCATGAAGCATACCCTAAAGTAAATCTCCAAGTCAGTACCGACCAAAGTAGTCAGCTCTATACCCAAATGATTCAAGGATCTCTAGACCTTGCCATTATCCGAGGAGAATACAGTTGGGATGGACCAAAATATATACTTGCCAAAGAACAAGTCTATGCTGTTTGGAATCATTCAATGGATTCTAAATCTTTATCGGAATGTTTATACATAAGTCGAAAAACGGACCCATACCTCACCAATCAAATGATTAAATGGCTTCGTGAAAAAGAACTTTTTTCAAATTCTTCTCAAATATGTGTAGATAATATTACCACTTGCAGACAGTTAGTAGATTCTGGCATTGGCTGGGCAATATTACCAGAAATTGCTCTTGAACATTTTGACGGAACAAAAATGAAATTACTCTTTAATGATGGGACACCCTTTACCCGTTGCACCTATATTCTGGTTCAAAATGGAGCCATAGCCCTTCCTCAGATTAAATATTTTATTAATCTGATATTGTCTCTTACTGATACAAAAAAGGAACCGAGTTAGTTTTCGGTTCCTTTTGCTAATTCATTCATCCAGTTTATCATTTTTTCTTTATCATACGGCAGTTTACCTATGACTGTATATTTATTCAATACAGTTGTATCCGCAAATATGCAGTCTGACATTTTCAGATTCTCCAGTATTTTTTTCGCTTCCATCATACGACTTCGTAAATCTAAAGGTACAAACAGACCTTGATTATATTGCTTATACAAATCTGTATCGTTCCAGATTTTTAATCCAATCATCCATATTCTTTCAGGTTGTATGACATTCAAAAATTTTGCAGTATCTTCCGCATGTTCTTCTGACATTTTTTTACCACCAAGTCCCGGAATTACCGTAACTGAATATGTAATTCCTGCCCTTTGTAATCGTTCGCAAGCTTCTATACCCTGTTCTGGTGTTACACCTTTATTCATTTGTTTCAACACTTTTGCATTTCCAGACTCTATTCCAATATGCAAATGACAAATTCCTTTTTTTCGTAGTACAAGAAGCTCTCTCTCATCCTTTCTTAAAACATCATCAACCCTTGCATACATACTGATTTCATGAATCCATGGCATATAACGCTCTACATATCCAGTAATTGCCAATATTTTCCCCGTATCCATTACAAATGGATTTTCTCCCAGCAAAAAAATACGTCTTTTTGCTTTTGCATATGGTACGAGCATTTTTGCTTTTTTCTCTATTTCTTCAAGAGGAAATATATAAAAATCATCCTTTGTAAAATCACAAAATGCACATTTATGCCAACTACATCCTAGCTCTGTTTCTAATAATGCACTGTCCTTTTCCCAAAATGGACGATACACTTCTTTTTCTGTATATAATTCCACTATATATTTCCTCTTTTCTAATTTTGAAGTATCTGTTTTGCTATTGAATTAAATCCAGCAACTCCTTCCCACAATACATCTTCATCTACATTGAAGCGTGAAGAATGATGTGGATAGTCTGTTCCTTTTTCTGTATTAGAAGAACTCAGATATAAAAAAGCCCCCGGAACTATATTTAAATAATTTGCAAAATCTTCACCTGCCATACATGGTGACTCCATATGCCGCTCCACATATTGAATTCCGAGAGTCCCTTCTATGGCATCTGCTGCCAAATCTGCCATATATCTGTCATTTACGACCGGTGGTGCTCCCCATATAATTTGGAATTCGCATTCACCGCCAAAAGTCATAGCTGTCATATTTGCAATCTCTTCAATTCTTTTTGCCAAATATTGCCGTACACTTTCATCCACCGCACGAGTTGTTCCTTCCAGTATCACTGAATCCGGTATAACATTATACTGATTGCCACCTATAATCTTACCAATTGAAATCACACTGGCAATTGTTCCCATAAGTTCTCTTGTCTGAATAGCCTGTAGTGCTAATACAAGATGCGAAGCTATCTGAACCGGGTCAATCCCCTTTTCCGGATTTGATCCATGACAAGATTCTCCCTTTATTTTAATAATAAAATGATCATAGGAGGCCATACAACAGCCTGAAGATATGATAAACTTTCCACAAGGAATTTCTTTTCCAAATAAAGTACCTATATGCAGTCCAAAAATCGCGTCGACATTTTCAACATATCCATCCTCAATAGCAATTTCTGCTCCTCTGGCTGTTTCTTCACCAGGCTGAAAAATTAATCTTACCACTCCATGCATAGAATCTTTCCACGTAAGGAGCATTCTTGCTGTCCCAAGCATAATTGCCATATGCGCATCATGCCCACAGGCATGCATATATCCCGGATATAGAGATTTATAATCAATATCTAATTCCTCTTCCAACTGCAAAGCATCCATGTCTGTGCGAAACGCAATTGTTTTTCCGTGATATGCACCCTCTATGGTTGCCATAATTCCACTGCCTCTTTCTGAACAGACATATGGTATGTTCAACGCATCTAATTCCTTTTTTATAAATTTTTCTGTCTCAGGAAGTTCCAGCCCTATTTCTGGAATCTTGTGCAAATCCCTTCTAATCCGCAACACATATGCTTGAATTCCACCATATTGCTGTAACATATCCGACTCCCCTTTATTCACAAATTAAAGCATGTTGTCCTTCTTCCGGCTTTTCTGTTAGCATTTCCAATGCTTCTTCCACCATTTCTTTTCTATATTCAACTTCTTGCTCATGTGGAAGTGACGGATTACCAAATACATGAAGCACACTATTTCCTCGTAAAATTCGATGAGCACCGATTCCCTCAGAAATTTTGGTAAGATTTGTTACATGGATAATTGGGATTCCAGCTCTTTCAATTTCTTTTGTCATCACTGCACCGCAGCGAGAGCTGGTACCTCAAGTAGATGTCAGAATTGCAGCATCCACTCCATTTTCTTTCATGTCTTTTGCAATTCCTTCTCCAAATTTCTTTCCCATTTCCATCGGAGTCATAACTCCTGCTGTAGAATAAAACTTCTGATATACCTCTCCGATTTTACCTTCTTTCTTCAACTTCATAAGTGCATCCACCGGAACAAGACGGTTCGGATCAGCCAGTACAAATGCATTATTGTATCCCTGATGACTGACCTCATAATCTTTTGCATTCAGTGCATCCACTCCATGAGTGTCATATATCTTATAATATTTTGAATTTGTCGGAACCTGGTTATCCGGATTTCCCTTTGGCACAAGCCCTCCGTCAGTGACTACTGCTATTTTTATCTCATCTAATGGCTTATCCAGAACCGGAAGTGGTATATCTTCATGGTTCGGCATGATGACTTCTGTATAGAAGTTCTCGTGATGATACTTTTTAAGCAACATAGCTAACGCTCGCTTTGGTGCCGGAATTGTATAGTCGATTTCAATTTCCGGACCTGATCCATGATATCCTTCCTTCTTACCATCTCCAATAAAATCACCTTCTACAAGGCGTTTAGCAAAAACTGCAACCTGTTTTACAACCTGTCGCATCTTTGCAGCATTGTTTTCTGTCTGAAGAATATAGCACTGATCCTTGTAGAGATCTGTACCAGGATTTTCCGCATACAATGCAGTAACTGCTGGGATTTTCAATGTTCTTGTCACCGCAGAAGTCGCAGCACCACAACCGATTCCATATCTTCCTGCATTAAATCCAGGCCCTGCCACAAAAAGCTGTCCTTTATATTTTTTCACAGTGTCTATCAACTGCCTACACACTTCGTCTGTATTCTCTGCTATATAATTATCTCCACAAATAAATGTAGCTACAATTTCATAATTTTCTCCTAAATTTTTGGCAAGAGCAAGTCCTGGTCCTACTGGTTCTTCTTTTATAACAATCCCCATACTAGCAGTGTCTTCTCCGCCATATCCACCATAAAACTGATTAATATAATGTACGACTCTGATTTTTTCTGTCATGATCTACGCCTCCTTTTCCGGTACTTCCGGCAAATCTGAATCTGTAGTTACATAACAGTCACCCAGTTGTGACCAAATTCCCTGATAAGCAAAATTCGTAGTATGTGTAAACGGCCCTCTCACATCTATTCCCATCAAACTTGGCACATTGGTTCCTTCTCCAATCACCCGATCTACTCTCGGATGATGAAGGTCGTAATTTCGTCCACTGTTTATAACGGCATCAATCTTTGGATCTGATATGACAAGCATATCACCAGGTTTATCATTAGATACAGCAGACAAATTCATAACACATGTCATTCCCATTTTTTCTGCCCAGTTAAATGCAAGTGCGCTGTCCAGCTGACAATGTCCCATACCTGATTTATTTACAATAACGCAATCTGCTTTTAAAGTTTCTTTACACAAGGTAGCTGCCATCATACTCATTGCATCTTTTCCATCAATTTTCATAACATTGTTGTCCATAACAAAACCGACAAACTCAATGTCTTTTCCATGACGTTTCATCAATTCTTTGATATAGACTTCATTTTGAAGATAATAGTTCGGCTCCCAATATCTCCATACCATAGCTCCATCGAGCACTTCTGTTGGTTGAAGAATTGTTGGGAGAAATCCTAACGCGCTCTGCCCATATACAAGGAAATTCCAAGTATCATGAGAAGCCATATGCGTAACCAGATATGCTACCTTCGGAAGTGGTTTACCATCCGCTCCAAGACCTACCGGTCCCAGTTCATAAACCTCTGATTCATCCGGTTTCATAGCAATTGCCAGTTTTGCTAGATAAACGTTAATGCTTAACGATGCATATTTTAAAGCCTCTGCATAACTTGCATCACTGACACCTTCTGCCGGAGTCGCATCTAAAATAATATGGTAATGTCTGGAAAAGTTAGAGTATTTTGCACATTCTCCTCCCATATCCAAATAATATTTGATGTTGCATTTTGCATAATAAATATCCGATACAACCACTCCTTTTAATGCAACGGTACGGCCTTCTCCCATAGGTGCAAGTTTTCCCCAAATTCCAGGATAAGATGTTTCTGGTGCATCTGCTTTACAACGCGGCTGCATTACGTCATGAATTCCCAGGATTCTGCAACTTTCTCCTGGTACAGCCAGCTTAATATCCAGACTTCCGAACAATTCACTTTTTGCCTGATTTATAAGCTCTTCTTTGTTGACTGTCAATACACCTTCTGACAGTTCTGTTTTCTTTCCAAATTGAACCTTTTTGACACGAATGTAATCAATTTGTAACCTTTTACTCATGGCATTTTCTCCTTTCTCACATTGAGACGCTGCATTCTTCCATGCAGTGATACTTAGCCAAACTCTACTGTTGTATATATTTTATCTTTCTTTTTTTTCATTCTCAATTTACAGAAAAGTATTGTGTCTAATTCTATTACAAATATCATATATGTACCATTTTTTAGTAAAAAAAGAACCTCTCATTACAGATTTTCTTTTTCTGTAATAAAAGATTCTTTTCTTATTTTCTTATATTCCTTCTTATTCGATGACCTGCTGTAACTGATTTAACGTTTCCATGACTAATCGTCTGCGCTGTTCTTTTTCCTGTTCCAAGGGCAATTGCGGATTTCCAAAGGGATAACAAACATTATTACCTTTTACTATCCTCACACTACCAGAGTCAATAGCTATGCGCGTCAGATTTGTAACCTGTACAACCGGAATTCCGATATTTTCAATTTCTTTTCCAATATAGGTTCCACATCGAGTACTTGTTCCACACGCTGATGTAATAATCACAGCATCCACTTCATATTGTCTGATTGAAGATGCAATTCGTTTCCCGAGACGAATACTTTCTTCTGTCGATGTCATCACTCCTGCTGTTGTTAGAAAGATATCACATAATTTTCCAATAATTCCTTCTTTCTCCAACTCTCTCATAATATCTACCGGCAACAAACGATTCGGATCTGCATTCACATACTGATTATCATAACCCTGATGGCTGACTTCATATTTGTCTGGCTTCAATGCCTCACAGCCCTGAATACTGTACGCCAGACATATTTTTGCGTTTGTTGAAGGAAGTTCTTCAGGATTTCCTTTCGGTACCAGCCCTCCATCTGTCATCAAAAGAATCTTTGCTTCATTAAGCTTTTTATGAAGATTCGGTATCTTCGGTTTTTCGGGCGACACCATGATAACCTCACTTTGAAAATGTTCTCCCCGATGCTTTTTTAACAACATCTCAAGGCATCTTTTTGGCGCTGCTTCCTTATAATTAATAAATGGAACTATGTTATCTTGATTTTTTTCTCCAGTCAGCCCGTCAGGAATTGAATAAATATACTCTGAACGTTCTAACATACTTTCAAACACTTCTTTCTGCCAATCATATTCGCTTTTTCCATATGCTCTCCCAGCATTCGCTCTTCTGTTAAATGTGCATAACCCGAAGCTTCAAATTCCAATACTGCATGTACTTGTTCAAAATAACTCATATAATTATCTCGCATTCCATCCTTGACCCAGTCCGAAATAATTCCAACTAAAGAATGCGCTTTCATTTTCGCCATGAGCTGCAACTCTGACTCTGTTAATTTAAATCCTGATTCGGAATAGCGCATATCAATATTAATTTTCCACATTTCATAATAAAGATCATTCAGATATTCATATAATGAATTCTGACCCACATACTGAAAACATGCAAGATAGAATTTTCGATTTGCATATAAACACTTACATACATTTAAAAAGCTATCTGTCAGTTTAGATGGATCATTAAACGAATTTACATTTTGAAGCATATCCGTATAAAAAACCCAGTTAATTAATTCGTATTTATCTTGAAAATGATAATAAAATGTGTTCCTGCTTATATTACAATAATCTGTAATATGCTTGACAGAGATTTTAGATAATGGTTGTTTCTCCAATAACTTCTTTAATGCGGTCGCCAACGCTTCTTTCGTTATCTGATTATTAGCCATACATTACACTCCTTTGAGATATTTACTCTCTTATAAGCTTTAAATTGTATGTTTTTTCTCTCTAACAATATTCTATTATAGATTATTCAACTAATCAACCTCAATCATTAATTATTTTTTGTACATTTTAGCGTTTTTGTCTAATTTTTCATCCCATACAATTTATTAGTTCAATATTTTCAGCAAAAAACAACACACTTTTTTTTATTGTTCATATTTAAAACAGACAACGGCTTTGTAAAATGAAATCCCCAACTTTTTTTGTTATTCTAAAACCATGAAATGTGCCATTTTCTACTGTTATAAACAAGCAAATTTCGCATTTTAGGAGGGATTTTTTATGTATGCACTTATTGCTGCTATTCCTATTTTATTGACCGTCATACTAATGGTTGGCTTTAACTGGCCGGCAAAACGGGCCTTGCCCGCATCTTGGCTTGTTGCCTGTTTTGTTGCCGGATTTATCTGGAAAATGGGAATACTCGAAATTGGTGCTCAGACTCTTGCGGGTTTTCTGAGTGCTTTTGAAACACTTTCAATTATTTTTGGCGCAATCTTACTTATGAATGTTTTGAAACAATCTGGCGCAATGGCTTCTATTAATAATATCTTTTCAAATATTACAAAAGATGCCAGGATTCAAGCAATCCTTGTAGGATATGTATTTGCCGGATTTATCGAAGGCGCTGCCGGATTTGGAACACCTGCTGCACTTTCTGCTCCAATCTTAATCTCACTTGGATTCCCACCGTTGGCAGCAGCTGCTGTATGTTTAATTTACAACTCTACACCTGTTTGCCCGGGGCCTGTCGGTGTTCCAACACTGACAGCTTCCAGTGTTGTATCCTCTTCCGTAACAGCTCTTGGCGGTGATCCGGATAAGTTTACCGCTATGCTGACCAAATGGACCTGTATTCCACATATGGTTGGTGGTCTGTTCATTATTTTTATCGGACTTTGTGTCCTTTGTAAAGTCTTCGGAAAAAACCACAGTTTTAAAGATGCATTAAAAGCACTTCCATTCTGCATCCTTACAGGTGTTGTTGTCGGAGTTCTCTATCTTACAATGGCAGTTTTTGTAGGTCCAGAATTAACTTCTATGGTTGCTTTTCTTGCAGCATTGCCAATCTTAATCCTCGCTGCCAAAAAAGGATTTTTAATGCCAAAAGAAGTTATGACTTTTGATGGAGTGGAAAAATGGGGCGACCAAAGCTGGCTTTCAACGCAAACCGTCAGCCAGCCACAAGATAAAGGTATGTCGCCTGTTAAAGCATGGATGCCATACGTAATCATCAGTATTATCCTTGTTTTAACACGTGTTGGCTTTTTCAAAATAAAACCGATTCTCACAGATGAACCATTTATTCTGCACATTGATCATATTCTTGGATTTGACACGATCAACTGGGATTTTAAATTCTTATGGAATCCTGGTATTATGCCATTTACATTAATTGCTCTTATTACCATTCTGCTTCACAAAATGAGTAAACATGAAGCCAAGGTAGCAATCAAAGATTCTTTTTGTCAGATATCCGGTGCTGCTATTGCATTACTTTTCGGTGTTGCCATGGTTAATCTTTATCGCTACACAAGTAATGCTAACATAGGTGCAAAAGTTGCTTCCACAGTAATTGATACTTTTGATTATACAAACAGTAGTATGTTATATGTCATGGCAGATGCGCTAGCAAATATTTTTCATGGTGCATACTTTATTATCGCTCCATTTATCGGTGTACTCGGCGCCTTTATGTCAGGATCATGTACCGTATCCAACACCTTATTTTCTTCCCTGCAATTTGAAACAGCTTCTCTGCTAGGCATGTCCCAGGTATTGATTGTAGCCCTTCAAAACTGTGGTGGTGCAATTGGAAATATGGTATGTGTAAACAATATCGTATCTGTATGTGCTACAACTGGAACCAGCGGTAATGAAGGTAAATTAATCAAGACCAACATTATTCCTTGCATCATATACTGTGTAATTGTTGCTACCGTTGTCGGAATCTTCATGGCATCAGGAATTAACCCAATGCCTGAATTATTAAAGTAAGAGAATCAAAGTCATCTGTCCAAACATTACAGTCGTTTTAAACATATACTTTCTTATTATCATATTATCAGAGGGTGTCGCAAAATCATCAAATCAGAGGATTGAGCGATACCCTTGCTCTCTGTATAAAAATCCGAAAGCTTTCATACCCCCGAACAAGTTATTACATTTGAATAACAAAAGTACAGATCCTTTTCTGTTTAAGGTATAACAAAGACTGTGCCTCGGCACATTCTAGCGTCTGCGGCGTTACTGAGCGCCAGTGACGCTCGTCTAGCAACGACCGAAGTGAAACTGAGACGCTTGCGACATCATCATTGTACGCCGTAGTGCGCATCCTGCCGGAGGCTTTTTTATGGGCGTGTGAAAAAACGAGAGTTTTTTCATGCGTCCTTTTGCTTATGGTTATAATAATAGTTATATTACATAAAAAATGGTATAATTCCCCTTACCCCATAAGAATGCTATTATGAACTCCTATGCGGCAGCTGCAACTTTTTCTGTTTATTGTGATATTTATAAAGATTGTGTCCGATAGAAACGAGAAATACTTCAAGCAATACAGATTTTATTCCTCTTCGGACAATTCTTTTGTACCACCGGTCGTTTTTCATGATACCAAAGGTACCTTCTGCCTGAATGGATCTGTTCATCCTTAGAAGCGCTCCCTGGATACTTTCGAGATTTTCTATCACTTCCTGATGCATCGCTGTAAGTTCGCGGTTGATCCGAACAGTACGGTTTTTGTCTGTCTTTTTACATTGTTTTGCGTATGGACAGCCGGAGCAGTCTTCACACTGATACACTTCTTCCTGACGCCCATACTTGTTCCCTTTTACGTTTTTTCGATACTGAAGATAAAAGTTTTTCCCGTTTGGGCAACGCATGTTTCCGTCTTCCCCGATTGGAAAATTTACTGCACGAAATGGCTCTTCATGATACTTCTTGTCCGTAGTCTCTTTCTTGAACATGGGAAACTTCATATATTTTTCCATTCCTTGCTGCTCACAGAAGATGTAATTGTTGTAAGAACCATATCCGGCATCTGCTACTGGGTACTTCGAATAGAAGCCATATGTAGTATAAAACTTGTTCATTAATGGAATAAAACAATCCATATCTGAGAGATACTGATTTACATCAACAACAGCAATGTATTCATCTGCAACACCGACCTATACATTATAAGCTGGAATCAACTGGTCATTTCCCATGTAGTCTGTCTTGATTCGCATAAAAGTGGCTGAATGATCTGTTTTCGAGTAGTTGTTGCGATCTTCTCCACAGATTTTGATTTTTTCCACGTATTCTTCCAACTTAGCAGCATACTCTTTGAGTTTCTCATAATGACGTTGTTGTGTAGTTTTGCGATGTCCCCTGCCATGAACAAACATTGCTTCATTAATCTGCCAGACTTCTGCATACTGTTCAGCAGCTTCCTTCAGATACTCTGGTGCGTACTCACTATTGATACAAAGTTTCATACCTGTACATGAAAGTTCCTCATTGATTTCCTCAAAGAGTGTAGTGATCTTACCAAAGAGACGGTATCTGGATTTTTCGGTTGCTTTTTTCCATACCCAGAAGTATTTATTCGCATTTGCTTCAAACTTGGATCCATCAATGTATAGATGTTGAAGATCCACATGCTCTGTCTCGAAGATTTTTTTGTTTATATCTTGAAATATTTCTTCAATGGAATCAGCAAGTACTTCGTTGATGAAGTAGCCGAAGGTACGGTAAGAAGGTGCTTGATGATCCATAAGATACATGAAGCGGAGATTGATTTTACACTGATCCTCCAGTTCACGCAATGATATATAGCCATTCGCCATAAATCCAAACAAAACTGTTTTCAGCATGCTGATCGGATCATATCTGAGTCTTCCTGTATAATGTTGAGGAATATTTTTCAAATATTTCTCCAGTTCGATTTCTCCCATAAATCTGTCAAAAGTCAGCACTGGATCACAGATGTCCAAATAATCTTGAATTAGCATTGGCAAAACTGCCTGTTTTGGGTTAGAATAGATTATGTTATTAATTTTCATTGCAAGTTAATTATAACAGAAAGAAAGACCTTGAGTTCATTATAAACTCTTGGTCTTTCTTTTTTTGGGGACTATTCTTTTTTCACAGCCCCATAAAAACGGAGCTGCTGCTCCAGTAGATTATCTATCTACTTTTGCAACAGCCCCATTCATTAAACAGGATTCTAAAAACTATCTATATTGTGAGCTCTTCTGCATCATCAATATCTGCATCACATTCATCAACCATATAATCTACAGCTTCCTGTGCAGCATCCATATGTTCTGCATCTCCCATGACTGTCAATTCATTTCTTTTAATGTTCAGCACTTTTCCGCTTTTCTGGATATGCTGATAGGTCTTAGAGATCTCTTCTGCCTCCAAAGAAGTCGGACAGAAAATTCCAACTTTATTTTTTTCTGCATAATCCTTTAACGCTTCCAACTGCTCATATCCTTCTTTTACTTTTCCACCTGTCACATAAATAATCCCAGGTCTTGGATTAATTTTTACAGTTGCCATAGTCGGCGGGGATGGAATAAACACCTGTTTTGTATCACTCTCTGGGTCAATAAAGTATCCAAGTCCTTCATATTCTTTAAATTCTACCATAATAATCACCTTTTCATCTGATTATTTCAATCAGTTCTTTTCATTAAATTCTTCGACTGTCCATGGACGTCTTAAATCGTTTTCAAACATATCCTTGAATTCCTTTTCATTCACTGCATTAAACAGCTGTGCATACTCTGCTGTTGGATCGTCTTTATCCAATACATTTGCTGCTGTTGACAATGAACAATGCTGACTTCCGCCCCAGTTATGAAGTTCAACATAAACACCTGCAGCTGCAAGTTTACTTGCATAATCATAAGCCTGATCCACACCATTATCATTAGCCATAGCATGAATGAATGTTGGTGGTAATCCTACACATTCTTCTACCGTAGCACGTCCTGGGAATGCTTCTGCCGGAACATCAACCATATTGTTCATTTTTCCTAAGTATTGACGTGCAGATTGTGCAGCATCAGAGCCACCCCAAAATGCAGAATTTATACTTAATGAGCGATATTGTGGCAACGGACGATCATCAATAATCGGCACCCATACCAGACAACCGCGTGGTGTGATTCCACGTTTTTTCAGTCTGTGACACAGAGCCAATGACAAATGTCCACCAGAACTATTACCATGAATAATAATCTTATTAGCACTAATATTCAGTTCTTTTGCATGCTCTGTAAGGAAATTATATGCAGCTTCACAATCATTCATCGGTTGTGGATACTGAGCGCCCATACAAAGTGTGCGGTAATTAAAGGTTGCTACCGGAACTCCATACTTATCTGCCCAATCTTCAATTGCAGCTGTAAAGCGGAAACATGTTGTAAGTCCTCCGCCTGGAATTATAAGAATGCATGGACTATTTCTCTTATAACGCCATTTCCCTTCTCTTGGATTTGCAACAAGAACTTTTACTTTTGGAGCATCTGGTTCATCAATACAACCTTTTGCTTCATATTCTGTTACACGGCTCCAATCATAATCTGGCAGGTAATCTTTAAATCCATCTTCCGCATGTGCTGCAAATTCCTGTCGTTCTTCAAATGACAGATCATCATTTAAAAGTACTTCTGCATATCCAACAGAATTTCCCATCAGTGCATATGCCTGCTCCAGTTCTGGATGTGCCCATTTAACATCATCACGAATTCTAAATTTTTCAAGTCCCATTTTTTTACCTCCCTGGTTTCTTAATCCCTATTCATAACACATGATATTTTTTCCTTCGGAATTAATTTTCAAAAAAAGTTACTGCAATAACTTTTCTTTCTAATTTAATGTTACCACTTCATTCTATATCTTTCACTCTTCATAAATTCAGAATGTTCAGAATTTGTACACTTCTCTATACTGCACAAAAAGCCCTAATGTTGCAGCATTAGGGCTTTTTAATTAATCTTGAAAGAGAAAAAACATGTGTTACAAATATTTATATTATTAAGTTACAATATTTACCTATAATGAAAATTTTTCGACTGTATCCAACTCCGCATCATACTCATCCAATACATAATCAACTAACTCTTCTGCCTGCTTTGTATGATCATCGTCTGATTTTACTGAAATTTCTTCTGGAACAATATTCAATTTTTTAAAATTACCAACAGCATACTGATATGTTTTTGCCAATTCTTCCACATCCGTTGCCTTTGGGCACAGAAATACGACTTTATTATCTGCACAATATTTCTTTAATTCTTCAAGTTTTTCATAAGATTCGTTAATTGCTCCACCCGTTACATAAATTACTGCTGGTCTTGGATTTGCTTTTACCGTTTGTTTTCCAACCAAAATTACAGTAATTTCTTTTGTATCACTTTCCGGATCTACTGCATAACCCAACTCATCATATTCATAAAAATCTACATTCATACCTGTACCTCTTTTCATTTTTTATGAAATGCCATTACTCACCAAATTTTTCTTTAAACGCAGCTTTATAATCTTCCACAACCCATGGTCTTCTTAAATCATATTTAAAACAGTCTTCTATATTGCTATCAAACATTTGTGCAATACGAATAGAGTAATCATTTGGTTCACCACAATTCTTAATGACTGACCATACTCCATTGTTATGATGAGCTCCTCCAAACACATGATATTCAGCAAATGAATGTGCTTTCAAAAGCTTCGTGTAAAATTCAATATTTCCAAAAATATCCGGATCCATTTCACTTTGATACATAAATGTTGGCGGGAATCCAATACAATCCTCTACTGTTGCATGATTAGCAAGTGCCTCTGGTCCTACCCTGTTAGAATCAAAGTTTCTACCTAACCATTGATATAATCCATCATGCTGTTCAACAGAATCCCATACACCACTATAGAAAGAAGATCCATCTTTCTCTCTATCGTCTGTCTGTGCACTAACCGTTACAATTCCTCTTGGACTATATCCATATCTCTTCAGACGGAATGCTAATGCCAATGCAAGGTGTCCGCCTGTACTTGATCCACTCAATACAACTTTGTTTGGATGAATACCAAGCATATCCGCATTTTCATTCATCCATTTATATGCTGCATGTAGGTCATTGATTGCAGCCGGATACTTTGCCTCCCATGAAAGTCGATAAATCGGAACAATACCAATGCATTTATGTTCCTCACAAAGTCGCTCAATCGGATATGCATTAGGATTCAGTGAAACGAGTGCTCCTCCAACCACATAGTAAAGCACACGATTCTTACGTGGTTTTATATTTTTAGGTTTCACTACCCACACTTCCACTGGTGTGTCAGGCTCTTCTTCACACCCTGGCACTTCGTATTTTTCGATATCGCAGGTATGTTCTGTACTCCACCACTGATCATAATATGCCTGTTGTCTCTTTTTTCCCAACTTAAGTTTTTCTTCATCCGAAACTTCTGGGTTGTACAAAGTTGCCGTCTCAATATTTAAAGCCGGATCTATGTACCAGAAATCTGCTCCATCCGGGTGTCCCCATTTCGAATCTGTAATGTCAGTAATCCTGTTACTTTCCGCAATAAGTTGAGATCCTTTGTCATTCAATTTTTCAAAATTTCTCTGTGACATGCCATTTCCTCCTTACATAACATATTATCTTTTTTCAAGGTCTCTGATTCCTTGTCTTACTGTATGTATATTATAGTTTTATAGAAATATGAAATCATTGTTTTTTAAAACAAAAAAAGAAGAAGATTTTTGTATTTTCTGACAAATTAATTCTCCTTCTTTAATATTCTATATTTTCTGTTATTTATTTTCTAAACTTTGCATTCATTTTGTTGTAAATGCTGATATGCAATAATTGCTAATTGTAATCGAAATCTGGCATTTGATTCTCTTGAATTATATCCAAGAATCTCATCCACTTTTTTCAATCGATATTTTACTGTATTAACATGAATAAACAAACGTTCTGCTGTTGC
Source organism: Dorea sp. 210702-DFI.3.125 (assembly GCF_020560945.1). Taxonomy (NCBI): domain Bacteria; kingdom Bacillati; phylum Bacillota; class Clostridia; order Lachnospirales; family Lachnospiraceae; genus Dorea; species Dorea sp. 210702-DFI.3.125. The sequence goes on along the minus strand of NZ_JAJCNF010000009.1, from coordinate 68,223 downwards.
TTTTAAATCCTCTCCATAAGTATAATAAACAGCAAGTAGTTGCAATAGATCCTGATGTTCAAACAACGGGTCTAACACTTGGTCTACCAACTGCTCTAATTCTTCCTCTGATCTCTTTAATATAAATATGTGTGCATACCAGTCATCATAAAATTGAATCTGGTTTTTTAGTTCATATACTACATTTTCTGTCTGTATTGCATCTAAATAACTCTTTCTAAAATCATCCAGATTTTTCACCAAAGAGCCTACTACCGCACTCCAAATTCTTCCTGAAATGACCTTTTTTATCTCTTCAAAAACATTTTTTAATTCTTCATGAACCACACTTCTTCGAATATTATTTGGAAAGGGAACAAATGAAATCACAGTCTCTCCATCTAAAAAAGAAAGTACGTTTTCGTTTTTCTGTGTCACATAATTTGAAACAATTCCTTCTGCCTGTTTCAAATTCATTTCTACTCCTATTGAATGTTCGTCCCGTTTCTTTTCGAGCCTCAAAATCATACATATGTACTTGTTTTGCGAATAATAGCCAAACCGTTCGCCCACAATATTTCTATCACAAACTTCATTTCCTGAATAACAAATTTCCCGTAACCAATTTTCTACATATCTTTCATTTTCAAAATTTGTAGCAAGAACAACCGACAATTGTTTCGTAAAACTTAACATATTCGTATATACCGGCATATGTATGACAGGAATTCTTTGATTATCATAACACTTCAACTGTTTTCCATATAAGCACCCATCCTCAAATGGTTTATCGTCAAATACCAAGATTCCTGAAGCATTACATTCTTGTAATGCTTTATACACATTTTTAAACTCCTGTTCTTCTAATTCTCCGGTATATACAAGAAGAAGACCTGGTATAATCCAATTATCAAATCTGAGAGCAATATCTGGCGAACACCAAGTAACATCTGAATCTAAATTTGCATTTCCATGTTCTACAACTGCATTTTTCATAAGTGGAGTTTGTAATAATTCAAATAAAGTCATTATCATCTCTCCTCCAATCTTTCACTCTTAAACAATCTTATAATAACATAATGAAAAATAATTTGCAAAAGACAAGAAAAAAGTCTTAAACTTTGCAAAAAAAGTTTAAGACTTTTCAAATAAATGCCGCAGACCGGAATCGAACCGTTTTTCTTAATCTCAAATACTGATAGAAAGGGGCTTTGAAGACTTCATCACGGTTGCGGTGTTCAAAAAGTGTTCAAATGTTTGTCGCATACAAACTTGAAGTTATCTTTTTCCTAATGGCAATGCTATTAAATTTCCCAATAATGCAATAACAGCATATCCAACTACATAAACCCATGCACTTGAGTTATAAAATATAAATATAGATGGCGCAAACATTATTGCTACAATCAAAATATACCAGAAGTTAAAACCATTCCTAATCCCATAAAAAACAGAGGTTATTAAACATATTAGAGGAATAATTACTAACATAACAATCATTGCACTTCCTGTGTTTTTTATAAACCAAGGAACGATATAAAAATCTATCAGCAACAGTAGGTAGAAAACCATGTTCTTTTTTAATTTATCCATCATATCATCATCCTTTCAAATCCCGATTTGTCTGTTTCACATTATACACAGTATAATTCCATTTCACAAAATGTTCAATCAAAAAAAGTATGCAAGATTTTTATATTTTCTTGGCATACCTCTTATTGCAGTATTTCCTTGTTCGTATTTTCGCAAACTAACGTTCCGCAAGGATGCCCAGTGCGACGGTTCCTAACAGGGCGGCGGGTCGACTGGGCAAGTGGTCGGCTGAGAAGCATTTTCTACTCAACGACATATTTAACGTTTGATTCTCTCCGTCCCTCATATTTCTCCTGTGCCAACAGTTTATCAAGAAATTCTGACACTTCTTCCATGTCTTCACTGTCTATCAAATCCAGTTTTATCAATACATCAAGGTCTGTCTGATTCTTCGGTTGTATTGAGATCGGCTGAGATGTATCCACAACCACTTTCAACTGTTTTGTCTTATTTGCTGTTTCAATATCCGTAGTTAATCCCATAACGTGGCTTTTACTCACGCCGAATATCTGTGATAATTTTTCCCATATAGATTCATCTCTCGGCGTTCCGTTTCCATTTTCATAGTTCGTAAGCATACTTTGTGAAATGCCTAATTCTTTTGCAAGTTCCGCAACGGTTATATTCTTTTCTTTCCGCAATTCTTTTATTTTATTCATAGCGAACCTCCTTTATAAGCACATTATATTTCATCAAATTTTCTCTGTCAATCTTTTTATCGGATATTCAGATATTTTCTATTGACATTCTGTAACGCTTGTTTTATCATAAGATTATCTTAATATCTGATAATCAGATATTCGTAAGGAGGTGAAACGATGATTAGAGGAAATGACTTTATTTTAAATCCAGACAAACTGCAAGAGGAATTTCAGTTAGTAGAAGTTTCTGACTGGGTAGACTTTTCTACAAAAGAAAAATTAGGATTCTACTATACAGTTCTTCTTCCAAAATTAAAGTTTGAAAAAGTCAAAGTAGGCATTAAAGCTAACACAGCGATTGTTACCAACGAAGAACTTGAACAAAAAGGGCAGATTCCAGTCTCATTTGATGGATTACATACTTGGGCTAGTCTCTATAATGGACGTCTTTCTGTCAAAGCAGAAGCTTCCAATATCAGAAAAGTGGGAATGAAATAATTTCCCTACTATGTCAGCCAGTCAGTGCCGGACAACGTCATAGGTGCTGAACTGGCTGACCTCTATACTTGATATATAAAACAACATCTTCCGAAAACAATCGGAACATTCATTACAAAAATTGGGATATGAGGTGAGATTCGTGAGCAAAACAAAAGAGTGTTTTGCATACAATACGAAAATCATTGAAACTCCTACTACAAAAGAAGTATATATTTACGAAAACCCTATTTTTATTCACTCGAAAGAAAAGGCAGATTTAACAGACACAAGTAACCGAAAAAAATTTGATGAAATGTCAGCTCATAAGCAATATGACAGTTTAAAACGCAAGCAGAAACATTACGAACAGGCTCGTTGGGATATTGCCCGTATTGTTGACTGCAACTTTGATAACAAAACAAAATTTGTAACGCTGACATTTAAAGAAAACATTCAGGAAATCCTGATAACTAACCGTGAATTTAAGTATTTTATCCAGCGATTAAATTATTATTTGTACCATACCAAAACCCAGTTATTAAAATACCTTGCAACGTGGGAGAAACAGAAGCGTGGAGCAATCCATTATCATGTTATTTTCTTTGATTTTCCGTATATAGCAAAAGAAAAATTACAGAATTTATGGTCACATGGATTTATTAAAATCAATCGCATTGATGTAGACAGCAAAGAAAACAGAGGTCGTTATCTTAGCAAGTATTTTGGAAAAGACCTTGATTTGAAAGAACATAAGAAAAAAGCCTTTTTTAAATCTCAAAATCTGAAAGTTCCACACGAAACAAAAGTCATGCTGACCGAAGACATTTTACATGACTTACAAAAAGAAAATATCGTCTTTCAGAAAGAATACACAAGGCAAATTTACGATACCAACGCTTTCTTATCTACTGGTTCATGCTTAAAGGACAGCAGTGTTATCTACATCAAAATTAAAAAAGAAAATCCTTGCGTAAAGGGGGAATCTTATGGATAATCCCGTTACGTTTTCAGATATAACATTATTGAATACGTTAGCCACCTGTGCTAACATGACCACAGATGAAGTCTTCAAAGATTTTAAAATTATGGCAAATAAAAAAATCTTGAAGAATCACAAATATGAAATTTATTACTCGGAATCAGAAAAAAGCTGGCGTACTTATTTACCCGATGAAACCAAACCTAACAAACGCCGTCCTGTTAAGAGGAAGAGTAAAGAGAACCTTGAAAAAGAAATCATCAGATTTTATATCGAAAAGCAGAAAGCTGAAAACCGTCAGAATGTCACACTAGAAGAATTATATGCTGAATGGCTTTTGTATAAAAGAGATTATACTTCCGTAAAAGCAAAAACAATTCAAGAATATGTATCTGAATGGAATAGATTTTTCAAAGATACAGAACTTGTTAAAATGAAGATAGGCGAAATCAAACCAATCACGCTTATCCGCTTTTTCAGAGAAGCTACAAAAGACCGACAGTTCACGCACAAGCGAGTCAGTAATGCCCGTTCTGTTTTGAATGGAATCATGAGTTATGCGATTGAAGAAGAAATTATATCACATAATCCTGTCTCTGATGTGAATTTCAAACAGTTTACCTATAAGCCAGTAGAAGTACAAAGTGACAATGTATTTTCCCGTGATGATACGCATAAGTTATTAAATTATCTTCGGTGTATCATAGAACCATATTCTCTTGCAATACAGTTATCTTTCTATCTCTTTATCCGTGTTGGAGAAACAAAAGCTATCCGTTGGGAAGATATTGACTACAATAACAGGCTTGTATATCTTCACAGACAGGCGACCTGTGAACGTACATTGAATGATGATTTAACATTCTCAAGCCGAAAAGTAAAAGTAGTAAATCAAATGAAAGGAAATACTTCTCATGGATTCCGTAAACAGTTCCTTACAGACGAAGCACTTAAAATTCTTCACAAAGCAAAGGAATTAAATCCAAATGGAATATATGTCTTTGAACCCAACGGCGAGATTATGACAACAGACAGCTTTAATCGCCGTTTGAAGAAATATTGCAAAGAAGCCGGTGTTCCTTATCATTCCAGTCATAAAATCCGCTTTTACAATGCTTCAACAGCTTTTGACGGAAATAATCTTACAACCCTTAGTTATTTAATGGGACATAGTGAGACAGCTACAACATTGCATTACTTGCGGAATGTCAATAAGAGGAAGAATGACAGGCTTGCTTTTCAGAATCTTGGTATTTCATCATAAAGTGTTCAAAGGTGTTCAAACATTTTAAAACAAAAAAATAAGAGAAACGCTGTAAATTCAACGTTTCTCCCATTTTTAACTAATGCCGCAGACCGGAATCGAACCGTTTTTCTTAATCTCAAATACTGATAGAAAGGGGCTTTGAAGACTTCATCACGGTTGCGGTGTTCAAAAAGTGTTCAAATGTTTGTCGCATACAAACTTGAAGTTATCTTTTTCCTAATGGCAATGCTATTAAATTTCCCAATAATGCAATAACAGCATATCCAACTACATAAACCCATGCACTTGAGTTATAAAATATAAATATAGATGGCGCAAACATTATTGCTACAATCAAAATATACCAGAAGTTAAAACCATTCCTAATCCCATAAAAAACAGAGGTTATTAAACATATTAGAGGAATAATTACTAACATAACAATCATTGCACTTCCTGTGTTTTTTATAAACCAAGGAACGATATAAAAATCTATCAGCAACAGTAGGTAGAAAACCATGTTCTTTTTTAATTTATCCATCATATCATCATCCTTTCAAATCCCGATTTGTCTGTTTCACATTATACACAGTATAATTCCATTTCACAAAATGTTCAATCAAAAAAAGTATGCAAGATTTTTATATTTTCTTGGCATACCTCTTATTGCAGTATTTCCTTGTTCGTATTTTCGCAAACTAACGTTCCGCAAGGATGCCCAGTGCGACGGTTCCTAACAGGGCGGCGGGTCGACTGGGCAAGTGGTCGGCTGAGAAGCATTTTCTACTCAACGACATATTTAACGTTTGATTCTCTCCGTCCCTCATATTTCTCCTGTGCCAACAGTTTATCAAGAAATTCTGACACTTCTTCCATGTCTTCACTGTCTATCAAATCCAGTTTTATCAATACATCAAGGTCTGTCTGATTCTTCGGTTGTATTGAGATCGGCTGAGATGTATCCACAACCACTTTCAACTGTTTTGTCTTATTTGCTGTTTCAATATCCGTAGTTAATCCCATAACGTGGCTTTTACTCACGCCGAATATCTGTGATAATTTTTCCCATATAGATTCATCTCTCGGCGTTCCGTTTCCATTTTCATAGTTCGTAAGCATACTTTGTGAAATGCCTAATTCTTTTGCAAGTTCCGCAACGGTTATATTCTTTTCTTTCCGCAATTCTTTTATTTTATTCATAGCGAACCTCCTTTATAAGCACATTATATTTCATCAAATTTTCTCTGTCAATCTTTTTATCGGATATTCAGATATTTTCTATTGACATTCTGTAACGCTTGTTTTATCATAAGATTATCTTAATATCTGATAATCAGATATTCGTAAGGAGGTGAAACGATGATTAGAGGAAATGACTTTATTTTAAATCCAGACAAACTGCAAGAGGAATTTCAGTTAGTAGAAGTTTCTGACTGGGTAGACTTTTCTACAAAAGAAAAATTAGGATTCTACTATACAGTTCTTCTTCCAAAATTAAAGTTTGAAAAAGTCAAAGTAGGCATTAAAGCTAACACAGCGATTGTTACCAACGAAGAACTTGAACAAAAAGGGCAGATTCCAGTCTCATTTGATGGATTACATACTTGGGCTAGTCTCTATAATGGACGTCTTTCTGTCAAAGCAGAAGCTTCCAATATCAGAAAAGTGGGAATGAAATAATTTCCCTACTATGTCAGCCAGTCAGTGCCGGACAACGTCATAGGTGCTGAACTGGCTGACCTCTATACTTGATATATAAAACAACATCTTCCGAAAACAATCGGAACATTCATTACAAAAATTGGGATATGAGGTGAGATTCGTGAGCAAAACAAAAGAGTGTTTTGCATACAATACGAAAATCATTGAAACTCCTACTACAAAAGAAGTATATATTTACGAAAACCCTATTTTTATTCACTCGAAAGAAAAGGCAGATTTAACAGACACAAGTAACCGAAAAAAATTTGATGAAATGTCAGCTCATAAGCAATATGACAGTTTAAAACGCAAGCAGAAACATTACGAACAGGCTCGTTGGGATATTGCCCGTATTGTTGACTGCAACTTTGATAACAAAACAAAATTTGTAACGCTGACATTTAAAGAAAACATTCAGGAAATCCTGATAACTAACCGTGAATTTAAGTATTTTATCCAGCGATTAAATTATTATTTGTACCATACCAAAACCCAGTTATTAAAATACCTTGCAACGTGGGAGAAACAGAAGCGTGGAGCAATCCATTATCATGTTATTTTCTTTGATTTTCCGTATATAGCAAAAGAAAAATTACAGAATTTATGGTCACATGGATTTATTAAAATCAATCGCATTGATGTAGACAGCAAAGAAAACAGAGGTCGTTATCTTAGCAAGTATTTTGGAAAAGACCTTGATTTGAAAGAACATAAGAAAAAAGCCTTTTTTAAATCTCAAAATCTGAAAGTTCCACACGAAACAAAAGTCATGCTGACCGAAGACATTTTACATGACTTACAAAAAGAAAATATCGTCTTTCAGAAAGAATACACAAGGCAAATTTACGATACCAACGCTTTCTTATCTACTGGTTCATGCTTAAAGGACAGCAGTGTTATCTACATCAAAATTAAAAAAGAAAATCCTTGCGTAAAGGGGGAATCTTATGGATAATCCCGTTACGTTTTCAGATATAACATTATTGAATACGTTAGCCACCTGTGCTAACATGACCACAGATGAAGTCTTCAAAGATTTTAAAATTATGGCAAATAAAAAAATCTTGAAGAATCACAAATATGAAATTTATTACTCGGAATCAGAAAAAAGCTGGCGTACTTATTTACCCGATGAAACCAAACCTAACAAACGCCGTCCTGTTAAGAGGAAGAGTAAAGAGAACCTTGAAAAAGAAATCATCAGATTTTATATCGAAAAGCAGAAAGCTGAAAACCGTCAGAATGTCACACTAGAAGAATTATATGCTGAATGGCTTTTGTATAAAAGAGATTATACTTCCGTAAAAGCAAAAACAATTCAAGAATATGTATCTGAATGGAATAGATTTTTCAAAGATACAGAACTTGTTAAAATGAAGATAGGCGAAATCAAACCAATCACGCTTATCCGCTTTTTCAGAGAAGCTACAAAAGACCGACAGTTCACGCACAAGCGAGTCAGTAATGCCCGTTCTGTTTTGAATGGAATCATGAGTTATGCGATTGAAGAAGAAATTATATCACATAATCCTGTCTCTGATGTGAATTTCAAACAGTTTACCTATAAGCCAGTAGAAGTACAAAGTGACAATGTATTTTCCCGTGATGATACGCATAAGTTATTAAATTATCTTCGGTGTATCATAGAACCATATTCTCTTGCAATACAGTTATCTTTCTATCTCTTTATCCGTGTTGGAGAAACAAAAGCTATCCGTTGGGAAGATATTGACTACAATAACAGGCTTGTATATCTTCACAGACAGGCGACCTGTGAACGTACATTGAATGATGATTTAACATTCTCAAGCCGAAAAGTAAAAGTAGTAAATCAAATGAAAGGAAATACTTCTCATGGATTCCGTAAACAGTTCCTTACAGACGAAGCACTTAAAATTCTTCACAAAGCAAAGGAATTAAATCCAAATGGAATATATGTCTTTGAACCCAACGGCGAGATTATGACAACAGACAGCTTTAATCGCCGTTTGAAGAAATATTGCAAAGAAGCCGGTGTTCCTTATCATTCCAGTCATAAAATCCGCTTTTACAATGCTTCAACAGCTTTTGACGGAAATAATCTTACAACCCTTAGTTATTTAATGGGACATAGTGAGACAGCTACAACATTGCATTACTTGCGGAATGTCAATAAGAGGAAGAATGACAGGCTTGCTTTTCAGAATCTTGGTATTTCATCATAAAGTGTTCAAAGGTGTTCAAACATTTTAAAACAAAAAAATAAGAGAAACGCTGTAAATTCAACGTTTCTCCCATTTTTAACTAATGCCGCAGACCGGAATCGAACCGGTACGGGAGTATAAGTCCCGCAGGATTTTAAGTCCTGTGCGTCTGCCAGTTCCGCCACTGCGGCATTCTAGCTTCTGCGCCAACTCGTTAGAGCTGTATGCATCGCGCGGAGCGCGTGTCACATTTTGCGACTAAACTATCTAAAATTCTGCAACAATCTCTCGTCGCAAAATGGGACCAATAGGGCTCGAACCTATGACCCTCTGCTTGTAAGGCAGATGCTCTCCCAGCTGAGCTATGATCCCATATTCAAAAAAATAAACGTGATATCATACAAATGATATCAACGACCCAGAAGAGACTCGAACTCTCGACCTCCGCCGTGACAGGGCGGCGCTCTAACCAACTGAGCCACTGGGCCAGATAAATGGACCTTCGGGGACTCGAACCCAGGACCGATCGGTTATGAGCCGATTGCTCTAACCAGCTGAGCTAAAGGTCCAAAATCATTAAGTCCCGTTTAGGAACTAAGCCGATGATCGGACTCGAACCGATAACCTGCTGATTACAAATCAGCTGCTCTGCCAATTGAGCCACATCGGCATAATAAAAATGACTCCAACGGGAATCGAACCCGTGTTACCGCCGTGAAAGGGCGATGTCTTAACCGCTTGACCATGGAGCCATATTCTTTATCGCTTGTGTGTTTTTCGTGTGTATCACTCGCGACGAATGTTATAATATCATAGCGCAAGTGTTTTGGCAACCCTTTTTTTTAATTTTTTTTATTTTTTTTGCAAAAACTTTTTATAATCCCCGAAAACCCCCGTAAATACAGTGTTTTCAGGATTATAACTTTCCCCCAAAAATTTTACCTTCCTATCAAGATAGTCATAATTTTGTTCGTTGATTTGTTGTTAAATCATCTCTTTTTTATTTTAGGAAATTTACACAAACTACGATAAAATGTATCATTATATTTTGCAAAGTTTTTCCCTTGATACCATCTTTCGTGTGTGCTACGATAGACAAGCATTACTTTTCAACTACATATTAAATAAGAAATAAGGAGATTTTACAAATGAAATTTTTGAAACAATTCGGGATTATTCTTGTCTTTTCTTTCATCGGAGAATTGTTGAACCATGTACTTCCGCTTCCAGTTCCTGCAAGCATCTATGGAATTATATTGATGTTCACCTGTTTAAAATTGGGTTTCTTCCCTCTTTCAGAGATTGAAGAAACAGGTCGATTTCTGATTGAAATCATGCCACTAATGTTTATTCCAGCTGCTGTAGGACTTTTAGAAGCATGGGATATTATTCGGTCAGTATGGATTCTGTACCTTGTTGTTACTATTTTCTCTACTATATTTGTTATGGCTGTCTCTGGCATGACTACTCAATATATGATTCGTTATTCCGCTTCAAAAAAAGCAGCGTTAAAAAAAGCTTTGTCTGTCAAGGAAGGGGAATGTAGCTATGGAATTTTTTAACAACTCTGTCTTTTTCGGGGTAATGTTAAGCCTTCTCGCCTACGGAATTGGCGCATTATTAAAACAGAAATTCAAACTTGCCATTTTCAATCCGCTCCTTATCTCAGTAATTATAGTAATTGCTGTTTTAGCAGTTTCCGGAATTGATTATAAGGTATATAATGAAGGAGCGAAATACATTTCTTATCTGCTTACACCAGCTACAATCTGCCTTGCTATTCCGCTTTATGAACAGTTTGAATTATTGAAATCCAACTGGAAAGCAATTGCAGTCGGTATTTTCAGTGGTGTACTTGCAAGCCTTGGAAGTATTCTTGCCATGGCAGTCCTATTTGGATTTACGCATCAGGAATATGTATCATTTCTTCCAAAATCTATTACAACTGCGATTGGAATGGGTGTATCAGAAGAGCTTGGAGGATACGTTTCCATCACCGTTGCTATCATCGTATTAACAGGTGTACTGGGAAATATGTGTGCAGAAAGCGTATGTAAGCTTTTCAAAATCGAAGAACCTATTGCCAAGGGTATTGCCATCGGCACTGCTTCCCACGCAATCGGAACTTCCAAGGCTATGGAGCTTGGGGATATTGAAGGCGCAATGAGCAGCTTGTCCATCGTAGTATCCGGACTTATCACTGTAATTGGTGCGTCCGTATTTGCACAATTCATGTAAGATATCAGAATTACGAAATGTATCGCATGAATCTATCCATAGTATCTTAGAAAAATAAATTACAAAGGAGACTCTCTCATGCCAGTATTTGATTTTAGTAATCCTGAATCAACAACGACAACAACCGAAGTTACTTACACTACATTTCACTCTGATAAAAATGTTGCTACTCCGGAAGATCCGATTCTTCTTCTGGACAATGCTCCCCGCCAGTGGGCTCATCATTCCTGCGGTGTATTCACAAACCCTGCAAAGCACACAGCATTTGAATTTGAAGAAGAAGATGGCATTATCAGTGCCAATATTCTTCAGATTGATTCCCGCTTTGTAAGCCTGATCAAATGGCTCGGCGAAAATCATATCAACGTTCGTCTGTCCGGTAAGAACCTCCCAGACGGTTATGCAGTCTACAAAATTCGTGAAATTGCCTATGGCGGTGCCACAAAATTATCTGCTGAAGACGGTTTCCTTCAGTTTATGATGGAACGGCTCTTTTCCAGTAGCGCCCCGCTTGATGAGACGCTGAAAGAGGAAGACTCTGAACTCGGTGATGATATGAAACTTACAAGTATTCAGAGTATTACCGACTTCATTACTTGTGCCGGAAGAACTCTTCCTGATAACATCCGTCTCTGGGCAAGACGTAATCTGGCAGTTGCAAAATCCCACGAAGTATCCCCGGAAGAACGACGCCACGCACAGCGTGCGCTTTCTATTATGATGAATATCCAGTGGAAGACAGATTATTTTGAATCAATTGATCCTGATGAAGCAAGACGTATCTTAGACGAAGAACTCTACGGTATGGAACGCGTAAAGCAACGTATTATAGAGACAATCATCCAGATTAACCGTACACATACCCTTCCGGCTTACGGACTTCTCCTGGTAGGACCTGCAGGAACAGGAAAATCTCAAATTGCCTACGCTGTTGCAAGAATCCTTAAACTGCCTTGGACAACTTTGGATATGAGCTCCATCAATGACCCGGAACAGTTGACCGGAAGTTCCCGTATATACGCAAATGCCAAGACCGGTATTATTATGGATGCATTTGCAATGGCAGGAGAATCTAACCTGGTTTTCATTATCAACGAGCTTGACAAAGCTGCTTCCGGTAAAGGAAATGGAAATCCAGCCGATGTATTGTTGACACTATTAGATAATCTTGGATTTACAGACAACTACATTGAGTGTATGATTCCAACTTCCGGTGTTTATCCAATCGCAACAGCCAATGATAAATCCCAGATCAGTGCACCGTTAATGTCACGTTTTGCTGTTATTGATATTCCGGATTACACACCAGAAGAGAAGAAAGTTATTTTCTCCAAATTTGCACTGCCAAAGATTTTAAAACGTATGAGTTTAAAAGAAAGCGAATGTATCGTGTCACCAGAAGCTCTGGACACTATTATTGAAAAATTCTCAGATACGACTGGAATCCGTGATCTGGAGCAGGCTGCCGAGCATATCGCAGCAAATGCACTATATCAAATCGAGGTAAATCATGTATCCTCTGTTACATTTGATGCTGCTATGTTGAAAGAATTATTTGACTAAAATAATCTTCTGCACATTTTCTCGATCCTGCGAGGTATAAATTTTTAGAGCACTTTAACTACATCCATATGTAACTAAAAAATCTGTAATATAGGAGATTTTGATATATTTCTAAAATTCTCCATATTACAGATTTTTCACTATTTCAGTCAAACGTACTTAATCTTCTCGACTGAGATAAATATTTATTACTGCCTTTTACGTCTGACAAGACCATAAAAAGTCAATGCAATTGCTATAGGACACATCACTTTCAGAATCGGCAATGATACATTTAAAATCGCATTTAATCCCGCACAGGAAATCACAAAACTGAAGACAGCAAAGACAAGTAACCATTTAAAATACGAAATCTTCGGAACTAATTCGTGGAAATATGCAGAACAGCAACATAGCAAACCTACACATACATTAAAACATGCTATGAAAAATATAATACCAATCAATACTTTTCCATAGATGCCAAAACATGCGTGAACTGCATAAGTCAGAATCTGCGTTCCATTTTCCACATTTCCGACCTTACTACTGCACAATACACCAACATATGCTGTTGCGCTATATACAATACAAAGTAAGATTCCAGCTCCAATTCCCGCCAGAATCGTCTCTTTAGCCACACCTTTCCGATTCTTCACACCAAATGCTTCAATGTTCATAGCTATAACTGCACCAAAGTTAAATGCCGCTAAAATATCCATTGTCTGGTATCCCGTGACAAAACCATGCTGAAGCGCATGCCCTTTATAGCTCGCATCTGCCTGTCTTACAACTGTCGGGAACTTTACAACAACTCCCACGAAAATAACTGCAATCAAAATCAACAGAATCGGTGTCATTACTTTTCCCAGTAAATCCTTAAGTCTCGTTGGCTTCAGCGCGACTATCGTTGCTATCACAAAAAATGTAAACGAGTATATACACCGCATAATCAATAAAGACTCAGCACTGACTCCGTCAGATAAAAATGGCACGACCGCCATCTCAAAACTGGTAGATGCTGTCCTTGGAATTGCAACAAAAGGTCCGATTAACAAATGGATCAGCACCGCATAAACTGTCGCAAATGCCGGGTGTATGCTTCCCGCCAAATTCTTCAATCCATCATGCTTTGCCACAGATATCACCGCAAGAGCAGGTAATACCACCGCCGTCAGTAACATTCCAACCATAGCCGGTATCGTACTGCTGCCCGCTTCAGCACCCAGAAGCGGCGGAAATATCAGATTGCCTGCTCCAAAAAACATGGAAAACAGCGTAAATCCGATTACACATCTATTTCTCATAGACAAACTTTTCATAAATCACTCTTACACTCCTTCAAGTTATTTTTTGTTATAAATTCAAGAATGCCTCGGTATTCTTCAAATGCTCTAACAATCCTGTACAACCTTCCAGTACATCATCATAGGTCGCATCAAAATTGCCCGTATACCACGGATCAGCAATTTCTGTTCCCGGACGATCCGTGTAGTCTAAAAGCATAGAAACTTTTTTCTCTGGATCTGAACCGATGATTCTCATAATATTTCGGATATTCCACGCATCCATACCGATAATATAATCAAACTCTTCATAGTCTCTTCTCATCATCTGCCGTGCCCTGTGGTTGCCACACGGAATTCCTACTTCTTTTAACTTCTGTCTCGTGCCATGATGAACACCATTACCAATCTCCTCACGACTAGTTGCAGCCGAATCAATATAGAATTCACTGGCAAGCCCCGCCTGGTCTGTTAGATATTTCATAACATATTCAGACATCGTTGATCGGCAAATATTGCCGTGGCAAATAAATAATACTCTAATCATCTATGTAAAACTCCTTGAATTTACTGTATTTCCTTGATGTATCGGCATTTTCTTTCGCTTGCTGTTTCCTCTCATTCGTGGCATATCGTAGCATAAATTAGCACATCTTTTACCTCAAAAGTAGTACAAAAAGTAGTAAATTAAGGGCTGAATACTCATTTTACTACTCGCCATTTACTACCCGTTTCAGTTCCTCTTTCGCGTCGTCATAGCCTATATGTGTATAAGTATTTAACGTGACGCTAATATCAGAATGTCCCATGAGGTACTGTAAAGTTTTAGGGTTCATGCCGCTTTTAGCCATATTAGAACAAAAAGTGTGACGGCAAACGTGTGGCGTAACCTTTGGCATTTGCACTCTATAAATACTATTATACTTCTCGCAAATATGCTGAAAGTATTTTTCCCAGTGCAAGGCTACCATAGGCATATCGTTTTTATCCAAATATAAGAAGCCACATTTACCTCCTACAATAGGTTCAACCCTCGGTTTCTTTCTACTGGAAATAATACGTTGAAAGCACTTATAAACTTCATCTGTCATAGGGATTTCTCTTGTGCCACAAGAAGTCTTTGTATCTTCAATTACATACTCCATATTCCGTTTTCTTTGTAACTGATGATTGACACTAATTTTTCTATTCTGCATATCCAAATCTGATAATGTCAATCCCACAAACTCTGAAATACGAAGCCCTGTTTTGAATAAGACAAAAATCCCCTCATAATATCTGCAAAAGTGCTTATCATTTGCCACAAATTCAAGAAATGCTCGTTCTTGCTTTCTTGTAATTGCTTCTCTTGTTACGCTGTCGTTTACAACAACCGTAGCAAGCTGAAATTCAAACGGATTTTTGCGTATCAAATCATCATCTACCGCCATTTGAAAAGCTGGTCTTACAACACCTCTGATAGAATGAATAGAGCTATACCCGCGCCCGTCCTGCTGTAACTTTATCAGCCAACATTTTGCGTCGGACAGTTTCACTTTATCTATCCGCTTTTTACCAAAGTCCTCTTTCTTAATAATATTGAGAACAAAATTGTAATTTGCTTCTGTGTTATGCCGTACTCCCGTTTTTTGTAAAAGATATTTCTTTACCAGTTCTAAAACGGTCATTTCCCCACCACGCGGGACGATTTCATCATCAATCGCTTTCATTATCTGCTTTTCCTTTTCCCTTAATGAAAGGTCGTCGCGCTTTCCCTGTGGTGTCTTATCTGTCTTTTCTAATTTCCAACTATAAACAAACTGCGGTTTACCTGTTGTATCAATATATTTGAACGCATATCGTCCGTCCCGGCGTTGGCTCTCTCCATTGCGAAGAATACGATTTTTGCTATCTCGTCTTTTTCCGCTCATGTCTATGCTCCTTTCGTACAAAAAGAGCCTCGCCACGATATATTAAATTATATCATAAGCAAAGCCCTTTTTCTATCCTTTTATCAAGCAGCACTCAAAGCGGAAAGACTATATAGCCTATCCGATATGGCTACTGATTATCCTATATTTGTTAAATTGCTGTCAGGTCATTCAGAAAATCTTCAAATCGTTTCCTTTTGATAAGAAACTTCACTCCATTTTGAATAATAAAACCGGAGTCCAAATTATCTGAAACAAGTTTTCTTAATTTCTTTTCTCCAATATTAAAATAAATTACTGCTTCATCAATCGTTAAACAAAACTTATTTTGTATCTGTACCTGTGTTTCATTATTCATTTATTCTCTCCCCTTTCTTGAACTATAAAACTATTGTAAAATTATAAAGGCTCATCAGACGGTTTTAGCAAACCTCACAAGAATTTCACTTCCGCATGGTTCTCATGCAGCTCTACCCGTTGTCTGCGACGCTTCTAACGCTCGGACTACGGCGGTAAAGGAGTATCATTATACCGATATATGGATTGTGGCGACAGAGTTGCTAAATCTGCTTTGGAACGCTGATAGTTTTCGCTCGTTTTGTCCCTCCTTTCGGTCATGGCGTATCAGCCCAACGGCTCCCCATACATCGAATGTATCTGATTTGCCTTATACTGCGTCGCCGTTCTATTGCACCGCTTTCTTTGTCAAAGAGCAGAGGGCTGTTCTGCGATATGGAACGGAAAAGGGGGAAGCGTTCCAATACCTTGTTGGTTTATTCAGCCCTAAATGTGAGGATTGCCCTCATTAGTTTTGCTTGCAGCCTTTCGCGTATTTCTTCGTCTACTCCAAAATAAACATTTCCTCGCTCATCATAGAGCTTTCGCATGGAAAGACTTGCTATGTAGCCGCTGAAATGCTGCAATACAATCTTCATTGCGTCCGGGTCGCCTTTGCTCGCCGCCAAAATAACAGGATAAGGAACAAGGGCATTTTCCGGGTACTCGGTCGGTTTACCATTCAATCCATTCATCAGCGTTTTCCTCCAAATATTTTTTTAACTGCTCAAAGGAGCTTAATTGATTTGACAGTTCATCTACATAGCCGGAATACCCCGTTGGTGGGTAATGGCTTTTTTTGATAGTAACCCATTAGGGCATAGAAAAAAAGACATGGCGATACCTCCTTGATACCGTCGTGTCCCCAAATAGCAGGATTTTAACATGTCCTCTGTTTTAAATTTTAATAAAGAAAACGACGGTTTTGATTGTTATTTCAAAACCGCCGTTAAAATGGCATGAGAACTTTCTACTTCATAAGCGGTTTTTTTTATTTCATGCTTATGAAGTAGAGAGTTTTTACCTTATCGTAAATTCGCAAGATAAATTATATGTATCGTAATCCCAATTCTCAAATGTCCACTCTTCCATTCTGCTCTCGTCAAAACAGATGCTCGTATTTCTGCTGACTAATTCCCGGTGCTCTTTGTCTTTAAAATATTTTTGTTCTTCTTCATACGCTTTTCTGTCACAAGCACATTGCCTGGAATGTTTCTTCATCCCCATAAAATCACCCTTAGGAAAAAATGCTTCTTTCGCTTCCCCACAGACTTTGCAATATTGCAAACCATCACTGCCTACACATACGGTATCTTCTTCTCTCATCACAAACTCTCTCCTTCCCCATAGCAATAATTTACTTCATGATATTTATTACTTTTATATTTCTCAGTTACTTTACTAGGTGCCACATTTCCGGCTTCTGCACAGCCATTTTTACAGCTAGATGATGGTTGTTTTTCCGCCTCTGTTACAGCCATCTTTTCAACCGCCTTATTCTCAACCAGCCGTAAACTAATCTCATCCGATGGAATTTTTACATATAAATGATTGGGTTTTGAAAATCCACCGGATCTGCGAACCAATAGTCCCACATCATCTAATTCCTTCAATGCTGTTTTTACAGAAGATTTGCATTTGTCGATTTGAACAGACAATTCATCTATCGGAAAAATCAGATAAACATTTCCATACTTATCTATCCAGCTATTCTTTCTCGATATCCGCGCCCGGTCATACAAAACCATATAAAGAAATTTTGCAGTTTGAGAAATTCGCAGCTTTAGCAAAAACTTCGGAAACTGGAAGTACTGAAGCATCTGCTCTGACTCCTTCATGTATTCATATTTCATTCTTTTCTCGCCTCGTTTCTGTTTCTAACTGTTGTAAAAATCATTTTTATACCGGCTCAAAAATGTCCTTACACATATTCAAAAGATGAAGGGCATAAATACAGGTTCTTGATAAAAATTTTTTTATTTTTTCCTGTCCAAAATACCCTTACATAAAACGAAACGCTGAGAGGCATTTTTACAGCCCCCTGATGAAAATTTTTTTATTTTTTCGGTTAATTGAATACTTAAAAACAAAAAAACACTCACCCATTCCAGGTGAATGCCTTATCAAAATTTCCTTATTTTGTTGTCTGTGACGCTTACTCAGAAACGCTTGCGTGTCTGCTAAAATGTAATTGCCAGCAATTATATTTTCACGTGGGTATGGAGACGTAATCCCCATCAAGTCTGCTACTCGTAAGTAATACAAAATTGTCAAAATGACAATACTGTAATACACGGGTGGATCTTGCTCTGGATGTAACATATGAATTCATGCAATAATAGGCCCAAATGGGCACTTTCGCCATTTGAGCCTATATATTGTATGTCTTTTGGATGCCCCTTTGAAATAGCCTCTGCTGGCATAAAAGAAGGCAGACAGTCTTGTTATAAAACCACCTGCCTTGTTGATTATTCTTATATGTTTTTTTGTATCTCATCCGTTCGACAAACTGCAATTTATATAATTATTCCTCTAACTTTCCCTATTTTACAGGCTTTCCCGCCTGTTCATTAGTGAAATGATATGTAGTTTCCCTTATTTTTGCCCTTATGAGATAATCACAAGGGAAATAAGGGAAATTTTTTAGTCATTGCCTACCACTTTATCAAGAAGCCGAACCGATTTTCGTTTCGCATCTCTTGTGGAGTGAGCATAGACGTTCATTGTGGTACTGACATCTGAGTGTCCCAACAATTCCTGTACATCTTTTGGGGCTGCTCCATTTGCTAAAAGGTTGCTTGTATAGGTGTGACGTAACTGGTGGAAATGAAAGCCTTCAAATCCCTCTAATGCTTTTGCCACCTTTCTGCATACCGTCCCCAAAGTAGTCGGAAGTTCCAGACAACCATCCGGTCTTAAGCAGACAAAAGAAATTTCTTTATAATCTGCCGGGACTTCCTGCGTTCTGTCTAAGCAATAATATTCGTAGTACACTCTGTTTTTCTCTTTGACCTCTTTGTAGTAGTTCGTGTGATAAAGTTCTTCGTACTGCATTCGATTTTTTAACTGCTCTTTCCGGGCATTACGGAAAATCTCTACCAGTGTATCTCCAAAATCAACAACCCTTACTTTTTTCCGCTTGGTTGGTCCGATGATATATTTGCGCTTTGAGCCATCATATCGGATGCTGCGTCTTATGGTAAGGCATTGTTCTTCCAGATTTACGTCCTGCCATGCCAAACCACAGGCTTCTCCAATACGAAGCCCGGCATAATAGGCTATCTGGATTGGAAGTATTGCGGCTGGGTTCTTTTTTTGCAGATAAGCAAGCAGTCTTTCATAATCTTCTCGTGAAATTGGTTGGACATTTCCGTCCATATCCTCATCAGAAAACAAATCCACTTCATCCGTCTGATACCGCAGTTTAATATACTGCATAGGATTGAACGTAATATACTGCTTTGGAAATACTGCAAAGCGGAATGATTGCTGCATGACTGCGGAAAAAGAATGGATGTAATCTTTGCTGTAACCCTTTCTCTCTTTTCCATCGGGATGAACTCCCCCGAAGGAAAGCAAATCGAAGAAAGATTGCAAATGTTCAGAGGTTACATTTTTCAGTTTACGTTCTGCCAATGGGTGTTTCTTAATATTTCGGATTGTTCCGAGGTAATTCTCCACCGTACCATTGCTGAGCGTACCTGTTTTTAATTCCTCCTCTGCCCACACATCCAAAAGCTGTCCGACTGTGAGATTATCCGCTTTGGCAACAAATTTCTTTTTCTCATAATCATCCATTGCCTGACGGAGCAGTTTTTCAGTTTCACTTTTGCTTTCTGTTCCAACGCATTCTTTCTGAACAAGATTGCCGCTTGCGTCCTCTACATAGAAGCGGTAGTACCATTTCTTTCCTTTTTTTCTTACAGATCCTTTTGCCATAATCGTATGTCTCCTTTCGATATTAGACAATCGGAACTGATGAAATGCTTCGTGCGTGTAAGTATATCATAACTCCGGTTGTCTTACTATACCGATTCGGAATCTTCGTATAAGACTTCTGATAAAAGATTTGCAAGCCTTTGTTCTGCTGTTTTTGGTTTCTTGGAATAGAGCCTTACAATGTCTGCCATCTCATTAAAAGCATTGATGGTATGAGTGATTTCCCTTAAGAACATAATCTCATTATATTCCTCATTCGATTCAAACCCTATTGTTTTGGCAATATCCGTCTGACCAGCATTTCCCTTGAAGTTTTTGCAGGCGAACTGGAAGGAATCCAAAAACAGACCATATTGTTTTAACATCAGCAGTAATAAATCTTTTGAAAAAGCATCTTCTTCTTTGGTAAGGGCAAGCGGTAACTGTTCCAGAATATCTCCCATCGCATCACGAATCTGTAATTCTCTCTTATCCGTAATGTCGGTTTCATATTCATCTGTTTCCCCTTTGAGCCATTCCACAGATACATGGAGTGCTTCCGAAAGACCTTCCAGCACCATTTTTTTCGTATTGTCAATCGAACCATTCTCATAACGCAGGATTGTAGAAGCGGTAACTCCCATCTTCTCTGCGACATAAGGCTGTGTCAGATTCAATTCCAGACGGCGCTGTTTTATTCTGCTGCCTATCAGCTTGCGTAATTCTTTATCTTTCATGCTGACTGCCTCCTTTTTCGGTATGTATGAATTATAGCATTGTTTTTCCGAAATTGCAATATGCAATGCAATATTTATTTTTAACATTTCGTAACGCTTGACAAAAAGATGTGAAAAGGATATACTTACATCACAGGAGTTGCATAATGCAATTTATAAGGAGGTGATTATATGACGCAAAGAAAAATTGCATTATCCATCGAAGAAGCTGCCGACTATACGGGAATCGGCAGAAACACCTTAAGACAGCTTGTAGAATGGAAGAAACTTCCGGTATTAAAGGTTGGTCGTAAAGTCCTGATTAAAACCGATATTCTGGAAATGTTTATGGAAGCGAATGAAGGTCGTGATTTGAGGGATAGAGGAAATGTAAAAGCCGTAACAAGAACTGCGGCAAATTAAAAAGGCGGCTTCCCAAGAAACCGCCAAAGGTTCTATCAGACCGAAGCCATGATATACCTACACGCAAGAAGATTATACCATGTGCTTCTTCTGATACGCAACCAAGAACTTATGTTTGTGAAGGAAAGGAGAATGTAAGAATGGCAAAATCAACAAAAAGTTATGAAGCACGAATGCTTGAAATGGAAAAGAAAGAGCAGGAAAGCCTTGAAAAGGCGAAACGATATGCGGCACAGAAGAAAGAACTTCTGAAGCGAAAGAAAGCCGAAGAAAGTAAAAAACGAACCCATAGGCTCTGTCAGATTGGCGGTGCGGTGGAATCCGTTCTCGGTGCGCCTATTGAGGAAGAAGACATCCCAAAGCTGATTGGTTTTCTGAAAAGGCAGGAAGCCAACGGGAAATTTTTCTCAAAGGCAATGCAGAAAGAAGTCAATACCGATATGGAGGAAGTGTAATGGCGGAGGGGATGAGTTTTTCATTCCCTTCATTGCTTTTTCATGAAGGGCGCACTTATGGACAACCAGAGGTCGTCCCAATAAGTTTGCCACAAGTGGCAACCGGTCTGCGTTCACGCTTGCCGGGCTCGTTCCGTCGGCGGGGCTTTCAGCCAGACCTGCTCATGCCGCAGGAGGCACTCTTCGCCAGAGAGGCGCATTCCATGCAGGCTGCTATGCGCAGGGCACTCTTACGCAGAGGGCGTTCCGGCAATGCTGCTTTTCCTAAAACCGAAAGCAATGTTGCCGGAAATCTATGCCGGATGTGCAGAAAGGAGGAATCCAGACATGGCGATTTTTCATTACACAGTCAAAATAGTCGGACGAAGTAAAGGGAAATCTGTTATCTCCGCTTCCGCATATCTCAATGGGGATGTGATGAAAAACGAGGAAACCGGGAGAATCAGTTATTACACTTCTAAAAAAGAAGTGGTCTACACTCGGCTGATGATGTGTGAAAACGCACCTCCTGAATGGCAGATAGTACCAGAAGAAAATATAAAACGCTTTCAAAAATCTGTCCGATACAAAAGATCAGAAGATAAAGAAGCTGCTTTAGAAAAATTTAAAATCACATTTCAGAAACAAAGGTTATGGAATGAGGTATTGAAGATTGAAAAAAATGCAGATGCCCAACTTGGCAGGTCATTTGAATTTGCCCTTCCCAAAGAATGGAACAGACAGGAACAAATTCAATATACAACTGACTATATTCAAAAAACTTTTGTAGATAGAGGAATGTGTGCTGATTGGAGTATCCACGATAAAGGGGATGGCAACCCCCATGTCCATCTGCTTCTGACTATGCGTCCTTTTAACCCGGATCATTCTTGGGGAAAGAAAGAAGTCAAGGATTGGGATTTTCTCAGAGATAAAAACGGAAATATCGTGATTGATGAATCCCATCCGAACTGGTGGCAGGATAAGAAAAACCCTGACCGTCATGGAATCCGTATCCCTGTATTAGACGAAAACGGAATTCAGAAGATGGGTGCAAGAAACCGCCTGCAATGGAAACGGGTGCTGACCGATGCTAACGGATGGAACAATCCAAAAAATTGTGAACTGTGGCGGAGTGAATGGGCAAAGGTGTGTAATGAACATCTTCCTTTGCATAATCAGGTCGATCACCGTTCTTATGAAAAACAGGGAAAACTCCAGATTCCTACCATCCATGAAGGCGCTGACGCAAGAAAGATTGAACAAAAGTTTCTTGCCGGGCAGGAAATAAAAGGTTCGTGGAAAGTAGCGGAAAATCAAATCATAAAACAACAAAACACGTTATTGCAAAAGATACTGGACACCTTTGGAAAAGTATCGGGTGCATTATCATTATGGAAGGAGCGATTAAATGACATTAGAAGAAAGCCGGGAAATTATACCCTTAATGGAATCCATGATTGGGCAAATCGAAGAACAGCAGACCTTAATGGCAGAAATGATTCTGGAAATGTAGAACCGGGACACCCAACTCTCTCTTATGCAGGAACAGAATCAGAAATTGCAAAAATTAAACAGCGAGTTATCCGAGCTGCTCAACATTTTGCCAAATACCGAGGAACTGCTTTCCAAGATGGAAGAACAGAAAACGAAGATAGAACTTTTGGAAAACGAAAATCAGCAATGGCAGAAATTGGTACAGAAACTGAACAGCGAAAACAGTTTATTACTGAAACAGAACACCGAATTGCTGAACTGGAACAGCAGATAGAGAAAGGACGTGATATAGATGAACGAATCCAGAGAATCAAAGAACGCCGAACAGTTGGAAGAACTTCTCCTCTTGACCGAGGAGATACAAGAAGAACTGGAACAGAAAGACCAGCTTATCGTGGAACTAAAGACGCAGCTCAACGAATCTCTGACCTTGAACGAGAAATTAAACAAAGAGAACAGAGCCGGGAATATTCAAGCATTAAAGAACGACTTGAAGCTAGCAGACAGAGCATTGCGGAACGAGAAAGAGAAGCTGCGAAGCGCAAACGTCACGATAGGGGAATGTCAAGATAAAATACGATGCTTAACACAACAACGGGATTATGCCCGGACACATCAGAAAATCGTAGAGATACCGGTAGAAAAGCCGGTACTCTATGAAAAATGTGAAGCCTGTGACCGGACAGACTATCAGAATGCAAAAGCAAAATACGAAACACAAAAAGAGCGACTTGCAGGACAATATAAAGCAAAAACGGTAATGTTCCAAACAACCTTGTTCCTTCTTGCATGGTATTCGCTGACAACCACTCTTTTTCAGGCAGTACAGTCAGATGTGCTCCTTTCCGATTGCAAATCATTCTTCCATGATGCAGCGTCATTCATACAAACTTTTATCGGTTGGACGATTGAGGTCGGGCAATCTGTGGCACAGATTAGCACAAAAATTCCAAATCCTTTTATAGCCGGAATGGTATATTGGATATTGCTAATATTGATTGTAGGAATATGTGTGGCAGGAACAGGGATACTGGCGATACTGATAGAAATAAAGGTTATAGAATTATATAGGGAAAAGTGTTGGGATGTCATTACTCTACTGATGATACTGACAAGTGCTGCTGTCATCATTTATTTTGGAGAAGCAATCAAAAAAGCACTGTCAGTAAATCTTCTATTGCTTTTTGTACTTTTGCAGGGCGCATATGTTGGACTTAGGTGTTATTTAGAATCGTACCTTGAGAAAAGAAACTATTAAGCATTTTTTACAAAGCTATGTACAAAATCATTCTAAAATTCCCATTCAATAATACGATTGAGAAAACCTCTCTGATACAGTATAATAAAGTGTCAGGGAGGTATCTCTATGAAGGAAAAAATACTAATCATTGAAGATGATTTTACGATACAAACACAGCTTAAAACTCTTTTGTCTGGGAATGGATATGAAGTATTTGCAGTTACGGATTTTTCCAAAACAATAGAGCAGTTAAAAGAAGCTGCGCCACATCTGGTTATTCTGGATATAAAACTTCCGGGGAATAACGGTTTTGAAATATGCTCGGGGATTCGCACCTTTTCAGATATTCCGATTGTATTTGTAACAAGCAGCAATACAGATATGGACGAACTGAACAGCATTATGCTGGGTGGAGATGCGTTTATCACAAAGCCTTATAATCCCGCTATTCTTCTTGCTAAAATTGCTGCATTGTTAAAGAAAGCCTACCGTTCCCCTCAAACAGAAATTTATATGTGGAGAGAAGCTACCCTGCATTTGGAGAGTAGCATGATAGAGTACAAAGGACAGAAAGCAGAATTGACAAAGAATGAATTGAAAATCCTCTACTACCTTTTTAAGAACTCCGGAAAAATCTGTTCCAGAAATGATATTGTGGATTTTCTTTGGGACAATCAGCTTTATGTTGATGATAACGCCCTAAGTGTCAATATTACCCGTATTCGCGACAAACTGGCAGCAATCGGACTTGTAGATTTCATTAAAACAAAACACAGGCAAGGATATACATTATGAGTGGAAAACAATATTTGAAAAATCAACTCCCCGTTATTTTAATCAATCTGCTGGGTATGCTTGTCCTTGCTTTGTTCCTGATTGCAAGCGATAATCCTATCCAAACAGTCCTGTTTATTTTTGCAGTCTGGTCGATTGTCCTTGTTTTATCTTTGCTGGCATTTTATTTCTCACGAAAAAAATATCTGAATAAATTGCTCAATATGACGGAGCAATTAGAAGAACGATATTTATTGCCGGAAATCATGCAAGTGCCGGAAAGGGCTGATGAACAGGTTTTTTACCAGATTATGAAAATGGCTGAAAAATCTATGTTGGAACGGATTGGCGAAGTACAGAGGGAACGCAGGGAATATAAAGAATACATTGAACAATGGATACACGAAGTAAAAACACCAATTACAGCGATGAAGCTGCTGTGTGAGAATAACCGTTCTCCCTTTTCCAGAGAGGTATTGGCAGAGTTAGAGAATATCAACCAATATACAGAACAGGCACTTTACTATGCCCGGAGTGAACACGCTGAAAAAGACTATTCTGTCCGTGAAGTCAATTTATGCGATGTTGTGCATAGTGCAATCGCAGATAATAAGTATCTTTTGCGTCAAAGCAATATGTCAATTCAGATAGACGATATAGAAACAAAAGTTTATACCGATGAAAAATGGGTGCGGTTCATCTTAAATCAGATTATCGGTAATGCAATCAAATACCATGCAGAGCAGCCTATTTTGCACTTTAGGGCAACAAAAACGAATGACAAGATTGTGCTATCTATCAGCGATAATGGGATAGGTATTCCTAAAAGTGATTTACCCCGTATTTTTGAAAAAGGATTTACAGGTCAGAATGGGCGAACCGGGAAAAATTCTACTGGAATTGGCTTATATCTTTGCAAGCGTCTATGTGATAAACTGGGAATAGGGCTTACTGCTTATTCCGAAAACAGAGGAACAACGATTTCACTTATCTTTCAAATGAATGATTTTATTATCGGAGTGCAGGGCTGACAGGTTCTGCACTTCTTACATTTTTGTAAGAACTGTGTAAGAAAACTTGATACAAAAAATGAGATACTCCATTTACAATAAAGATATGGAACAGTTAAGGAGGTTTATCAGATGAATACGATTTTGAAACTGGAACATATCCAGAAATATTATGGCAATGAAGGGAATATTACCAAAGCCATTAAAGACATTAGCTTTTCTGTGGAAGCTGGGGAATTTCTCGGAATTATGGGTGCGTCCGGTTCTGGAAAGACAACGCTGCTCAACTGTATTTCTACGATTGATACCGTAAGTGCAGGGCATATTTTTTTAGATGGAACAGATATAACGGAAATCAAACCAAAATCCCTTGCCCGTTTTCGCAGGGAGAATTTAGGGTTTATATTTCAAGACTTCAATTTGCTGGACACATTGACGATTTCAGAAAATATTGCACTGGCATTAGCAATCAACAAAGTCCCTGCCGGGAGCGTAGAATCCCGCATTTTGGATATAGCCGGAAAGCTGAATATCAGCGATATTCTAAACAAATATCCTTATCAGGTATCCGGCGGACAAAAACAGCGTTGTGCTTGTGCAAGAGCAATTATCAACAACCCGAAGCTCTTACTGGCAGATGAGCCGACAGGGGCATTAGACAGCCATTCCTCACAAATGTTGCTGTCTACCATTCAAAGTATCAATGAACAGCTTAGGGCGACAATTCTTATGGTAACTCATGACGCTTTTACCGCCAGCTATGCCAACCGTATTCTTTTTTTGAAAGACGGAGAAATCTTTATGGAACTGCGCAAGGGCAACGACAGCAGAAGTGCTTTTTTTGATAAAATTCTGAATGTCCTTACCATGATCGGAGGGGGACAAAGCCATGTATGCTAAACTTGTTTTCAGAAATGCAAAACGGTCTGTAAAAGACTATCTGGTCTACATTGTCACAATGACAATCTGTGTTACCTTGTTTTATGCGTTCTTGTCTATTTCCAGTAGTTATTATAGCCCGGATATAGGCAGCGAGTATGATTTTACTCTGTTAAGTGACGGAATGAAAATTGCAATCTGCATGATAACATTGCTGTTGTTATTTTTGATACGGTTCGTCAATCATTATATGCTAAGACGAAAGCAAAAAGAGTTTGCTGTCCAGTCCATTATGGGAATGGAACAAAAAACTATTGGCAGGATTTTCTTTGCAGAAACACTGATTATGGGTATGTTTTCCATTTTGATTGGTATTTTTTGCGGTGTATTTTGCTCTCAATTCATTACCGCAATGCTCCTTACTGCTTATGGAGAGCCTTATGAAATCTCATGGACATTGTTCCCGGACACCGTTTTGCTGACAGTGATATTTTTTGTGGTAAGTTTTTTTGTGGTAGGAGTTTTCAATACACGCACAATCAAAAAAACAAAAATTATTGATATGCTTTCCGCAGAGAAAGAAAATGAGCCAGAATTGAAAAAGAGCCGATTCATTCCTGTCGTAGTAATTCTGTTTTTAATGTTTACTTTATGGGAATTGTTTTCAGGAATACAAAATGTCCGATTTTATTATGACTCCCGCTTTGTTTTCCCGGTGAAAATCATGTATTGGGGAAATATTTTGCTCCCTGTTGTTACATTAGGCTGGGCGGCATTATGGATGTTGAAAAAGAAAAAAATTGCTTTTCAAAAGTTGATTGATGGGCTGCTTATTTGTTCTGTATTGCACGCCTTTTTAGCAGCAAGCGTACCTGCTCTTACCAATCAATACTATTTGCCTTTACATGGTGGAATACTGAATCAATATCTGGTATTTGTATTGATTGATTTGCTCTTCTTTATTTGTGCATTGATTTATCTTGCCAGCAGCTTGATTGTAGCATGGAAAGTAAAATCGCCGGAACATAGATACAAGGGAGAAAACCTGTTCTTTTTCGGGCAAATTATATCAAAACTAAATACAACCAGCAAAACAATGACGCTGATTTGTATAACCCTTGTCCTTGCAATCTTCATGTTTATTGCCGCCCCTATTTTGACGGGCTGGGCTTCAGGTTATTTGGATATGCGCTCTATGTATGATGTGCAGGTATATTCAAGATATAATGACGTATATGAAGAAGAAAATCTGCCGCAAGACAGTTATGAAATCATTACTGAGTTTCTGACAGAACACAAAATAGATACAGTTTATGA
Organism: Dorea sp. 210702-DFI.3.125; assembly: GCF_020560945.1. NCBI lineage: Bacteria > Bacillati > Bacillota > Clostridia > Lachnospirales > Lachnospiraceae > Dorea > Dorea sp. 210702-DFI.3.125. The sequence continues at coordinate 39,901 of NZ_JAJCNF010000009.1, read as the reverse complement.
TTGCACGTTCAATCTATATCTGCCAGAGAAAGACGATTTTCACAACAGACAGAAATATGATTTTCCGATTGTAGCAATTTCTTTGAGTGATTATAACACTATACGGGAAATGCTGGGTTACGAACAGATTTCTCTGGAGGAAGATGAATTTACAACACAATGGAAAGCAATCGCCACCGAGGAAGAACGGGATAGCTTTTTGAAAGAACACACCAGCATTATGACAGACGCAGGAGAATTGACTCTTTCCGGGCAGTCCTATTATGAGGATCCGATTGGAGAAACAGCGTACAATTCCTATACAAATGTATTGTATGTACTTCCAGACAATATTTGTGAAAAGCTGTTGCCAGTAATAAAAAACCGATATATTACAACAACGGAAAATATCTCCTATGAAAATGCAAGGAAACTGGAAAAACTTTTTACAGAGAAATATCCCGAGCAGGCAGAAACCGGGGCTATTTATGGCGTGCGTTTTAGCACACTGCAAATCAATAGTTCCATAGCAAATAACTTTATTTTACAGACTGCAATGATTTATGGTGCTGTCGTACTGATGGTTATATGTCTTACCGTACTTTCTTTGCAACAACTCTTAGACGCAGGACAATATAAATATCGCTTCTCTGTACTCCGAAAATTGGGGGCGGAAGAAAAGCATATCGGAAAACTTATCTTGCAACAATTAAGTGTTTGGTTTGGGCTTCCAATTATCACAGCAATCATTGTAGCTGCTGTTGTAATAGCTTACTTTATCCAAACCATATCAGCAGAAATTTCAGCCTATATTGGGTTTAGTACATTGATGTTACAAATAGGGGCAACAATGGGGATTTTGGTAATTTTATTGATTTGTTACTTCATAAGTACATGGATTATTTTTAGGCGCTCTGTTAATCCATAGAAAATATGTAATTATTGCATTTCGCACATTCTTTAAAGAGGGATAGCACTCTTAATGAACACTATCCCTCTTTCACTTAATAAAGTTCTAATGAATCTTCTGCATCCACCCACATCTGTAAATTGCCCTCAAGATATAATCTTGCATATTCCAAAGGCTCATCCACAGCTAATGAAGTAAGTGCACATTCTGATCCATATGTGGTTTTTAAATCTTTTTCAGCTTCCCAGCAGTCAATGCGAAGCATATATCCAGCACTTGTGTAAACATCAATACTATCGTGATTTATGTTGTATTCTGCATAAATTGTTCTCATCGTATCTTATCTCCATTTTCTTTTGATAATCAGTTATAGAGTTAAATATCGAAAACATTTCAATCAGTTCACCATGTCGTTATTGTTATATGTTATACTGTGTTATGAAATTTTCTTTCCCTTAATTTTTCCCATATTAAGGTTCATGAAAGCTAATGGGAGAATGTAACACAAGGGAAAGAGTAAGGGGAAGTACACTTGCTACAAACTTAGTATTTTCAAGGGTTTGCGAAGAATTTGATAATCAAATATAACAGTTATTAAATTTCCTAAAATATGTGAAATATCAACTGGAATTTCTCAACTTCTTTAGTTTTCTTCAAATTCATCCAATCGTTGTTTCAATATAAAAATTTGCATCCTTATCTCATCAATAACCTTCTTAAACTCTTCGTCACTCTTTCCGGTTGGATCTTCAAGTCCCCAATTATCATCAAACGGTCTTTCGATAAACGGACATCCCACATTACACCCCATTGAAATTGCAATATCCGGTACTGGTATCTCATCAATCAGCTTACTATATTGTCCTTCTGCTTCCATATCAATTCCATACAATTCTTTCATAATCCGGACTGCATCCTGATTAATCTGTAGTTTCGTTTCTGTCCCTGCCGAATAACTTTCAAATACATCCGAAGCCAGATGTTTTCCCAAAGCTTCTGCAATCTGGCTTCTGCATGAATTATGAACGCATATAAAAGCAACTTTTTTCTTATTCATACTTGAACTTCTCCTTTAATTTGTTTGCAATCTTCACAAGAGTATGCATTACCGGGACTTCTGTTAATACACCTACTGTAGTTGCCAGTGCCGCTGGACTTGATGTACCAAATAAAGCTACAGCGACTGCAACAGCTAACTCAAAGAAATTCGATGCACCAATCATTCCAGCCGGGGCTGCAATATCATACGGATACAGTCAGGTAACGCTGGAAAAAACTAATTCCTGAATTTGATTCTTTTTCATGATATCTGCTCTCCTTAAATTATTTACAACAATCCCCGTCACCGCATCCAAGGCAAGTAAGGGATTCTATAAAGTGTTTGTAATTCATCAATGTCTCACAATTCAAAGAATAGTGATGCCATTTTCCTTCCTTACGATCATTCACAAGGCCGCATCCTACCAGTATCTTCATATGATGGGATAAAGTTGGCTGGGTAATTTCAAATCTTTCCAAAAGTTTACACCCGCACTTTTCTCCATCCGACAGCATCTGTACAATTTCCAGCCGGTTCGCATCGCCCAAAGCCTTGCATATCAAAGCCACATCCATTGCATTCATATTGACACCTCACATTGATCATTGTCTATGTTCAATATAATATATACATAGATATTTGTCAATGTATGTATTTTAAAAAAAGAGAATCAAGTTTTTGATTCTCTTCATACATTCATTATAGCTTTTATCATCCATTTTATTTGCCCCAAACAGCCGCTGCATTCGACCTTACAAGCAGTTCTTCCACAGGCAGACCAATCGGACAAATATCATGACAAGATAACGACTTCCCGCATCCCTCAAAATATTTCTTCTTATATTCAGCAGAAATCTCATTCAAATGAGTGCTTTCCTGTTCTTCATTCAGAATCCGAAATGCGTTGACTGCAGCAACAGCGCCTGCGAAAGTCCCATTTGCAGAGAAGTTAGGACACACTTCAAGGCAGCAGCCACACATTAGACAGCGTGCCGACTGGTATCTCGGTTCATGTGTCCACGGATTCATATAAGCTTCACTTTCAAGCCAAAGGTTCAGTTTTTTCAAATTTTCAAACAGAATTGACCGGTCAACGATCAAATCTCTTACAAGCGGAAATTTGCTTAAAGGTTCCAAGGTGATTGTAGAACCTTTTAACGTATGTAGAAATGTAGAGCATGCCAGCCTCGGACGTTCGTTAATCAGCATGGCGCAAGCCCCACATTTTCGCACCATACAGCTACATTCCCAGCTGATGGGAGTAACTATATTCCCTGAATTATCTTTCAAAGGAGTTCTACTGTTCAATTCCTTTAGAACAGTGGCAACAGAGCTGTTTTTGCTTCCGTCAAACTCAAATTCCTGCCAATAACTATCTGATTTCTGACTCTCCTGCCGCCTGATTTTTATTTTATATACCAAGTGAATCACCGCCTTTCTGGAACAGGTACAAAGGAAATCTGTATCTGCTTTCCATCAAATCTGGCTACCGTTGTTTTAAGGTAATCATTGTCATTGCTCTTCGGATAATCCTCCCGCCAGTGTGCACCACGGCTTTCTTTTCTTGCAAGAGCACTCTTTAGAACTGCCATGCCAAGCAATGGAAGATTTCCTGTCAGCGCTTGTACCGTTTGAATCCCATTTAACAACGTATTCTCATTTCTGACAACGCCCATAGTCTCCTGCATCACTTTGTTTAATTGCTTTATTTCTGAAATTTGAGACGCTGGTGGAAAATCTATCTGTGTCGCACAAGATAGATCTACTACATCTGCCTGTTCGCATGCTGATTTTGCCGCAACACGTCCTCCGTATAACGCTCCTAACAGAGAATTTCCACCAAGACGGTTGGCACCATGATATTGGGCACAGCATTCTCCGGCAGCGTAAAGATTCTGAATCGGCGTTCTGTGCTGCTCATCCACCAGAATACCTCCCATAAAATAGTGAATTCCCGGTAAAACAGACACCGGTTCCTTTCGTATATCTTTATGCAGATAGGTCATACAATCGTCTGCCAGACCAGATAGCTTATTTGAAATAATCTCCTCCGATATTTCCGTCATGTCAAGAAATACCTCTGATTCATGGCTGACCTTCCATATCTCTCTGGCGGTAATATCTCGTGGCATCAGATTTCCAAGCTCCGGGTATTTTTCCTCCATGAAATACCATTGTTTTCCATCTTTCATGGCAAACAACCTGCCACCTTCCCCTCTGGCCGCCTCGCTGATGAGCATGCGTTTTCCACCACATTTCACAGTTGTCGGATGATACTGGATCATCTCGCCATTTGCCAGAGGAACACCAAGCCGGAACAATTCTGCGGTGACTTCTCCTGTATTGCTCAGCGAACCCGTTGTATTTCCAAACAATCCGTGCATACCACCGGTGGCAACAATAACCGCATCCCCCGGTAATTCCACAGTCTCCTGACTGTATTCATCCCTGATTACGCAGCCACAACAAATATTGCCACACAGACGAAGTGTTAGGAAAGAATGATGGCTGAACCGTTCTACCATACCAGATGCTTCTTTCCTGCGAACAGCGTCTATCATAGCTGTCATGATCTGCTTCCCGGTATCGCTCTGTGCAAAAGCAGTCCGTTTCTTTTTCTGCCCGCCAAAATTTCGCAGATCCACATCATCATAGCCACTCATGTTAAATTTAACTCCAAGTTTTAGCAGCCAGTGCACCAGCTCCGGTGCTGCCTGTGTCATTCCCCAAACTGCATTTGGATCTGCCAGACCACATGCTGCCTTTATTGTATCTGTAAAATGTTCTTCGGGACTGTCGTTTTCATCTTTTGTATTCAAAGCTGCGTTGATACCGCCCTCCGCCATAACAGACTGTGCCCGCTCTGACGGAAGGGAGGAAACCAGTTTTACATTGCATCCATTTTCCGCTGCCTACAAAGCCGCTGAAAGTCCTGCCAGTCCAGCACCTATAATAATAATCGTCTTACTCATAGATATTGCCACCCAATATAATAGAAAATAACTGCGCCCGCTATAAACAGAAGGAGCACCGAAAGAATCAAATAAATATCACCCCTTCGTTCTTTATAACTAATGATTCCCAGCGATACGAGCAATGGGCGGATATTGATAAAAATATGAACAAAGATTGTCGCCACGAACAAAAGCTGAGTTACCATCTTTACCGTTGTAAAAGGGAACAAAATATATGTCCCATTCTGCACCTTTCCAAACAAGCCAATATGGAAGAACAGCAGGATCAGTATTGCCAGCCCACTGGCTCGTCTCGCCCAGAATATGGCGTTCTGTTTCAGATACATTTTTCCGGATTGCTTCGCTGTCTGTAAACTCTGAACTGTCAGGCTGACACCAATCACCGTATGCACAACAAGAATACCAACACCAATCCATGCAAGAAGTTTCCCTGCACTACTTCCAACTCCGTTCAGCATAAAGCTTCCCATGATTCCATGAATCATAAAAATGAGAAGCATTAAAACAGACAAAATCGTATTCCATTTTCTCATAAATTCCCGCTCACCTCATTTCTTCGCTGTCCATGATCATATAGTCCATCTGTGATAACGTTGTAACGTCAATAAAATCATCCGATGCCAGGAATACATCATACTTTCCATTTACCACTCTTGATAGCATCATTGTGTTACTGTACTCTTTCAGATCTACGGAAAAACCGGCCTGTTTCAATCTGTCACAGAGTTTCTTAGCATAACTGACAAGCGGATAATCCGTCTCAGATACATATAACCGAAAACTAATGTCCGTTTTCATGAGATCCGTTTCATTTGTTTCCGAATCGTCCAGTGCCAATTCTTTTAATTTATTCCGGGTGTTCTCGTTGTCGAGACCATCTGACATCATATTAATACCGAGAACATAAGAGCCTTCCAACTGTGCGGAGGCTTGAGCCGCCTTTTTTGACTTCGGTGTTGCTCCTGTGACTGCATCAATCATAGAAGGCGGTGAATGTAAAATGACACCAAAACCTACAAGAAAAACAATCGTAACAACTAACAGAATCAGTTTTCGTTTCACATTTCCACCTCATTTCCTATTTTTTCAAAATTCTCATTGCATTCAAAACAGCAATTATGGTAACGCCTACATCACCAAATACAGCTTCCCACATTCCCGCAATACCAAGAGCGCCAAGAATCAGGAACACACTCTTAATCCCAAGAGCAATCACTATATTCTGCATGACAATCTGTTTTGTCGCTTTTGCTACTTCAATCGCGTCCACCAGCTTAGACGGTTCATCTGTCATCAGAACTACATCTGCTGCTTCAATGGCCGCATCCGAACCAAGCCCACCCATTGCAATACCAACATCTGCACGGGCAAGGACAGGAGCGTCATTGATACCATCACCAACAAAAGCCAATTTGCTTCCCGGTCTCTTTTTACTATCTAAAAGCTCAACCTTTTCCACTTTTTGGTCAGGAAGCAGCTGTGCATAATATTTATCCAACTGCAATTCTTCTGCAACAGACTTCCCAATTTTTTCATCATCACCGGTAAGCATGACTGTTTTTTCCACGCCGATATGTTTCAGGTCAGAAATTGCTTTTTTACTGTCCGGCTTCACTTCATCTGTTATCAAAATACATCCTGCATATTGACCATCTACAGCCAAATAAACTTTTGTACCTGCTTTTTCACAGGTTGTGTACTCTATACATTCTGTATCCATAAGTTTCGTATTGCCAGCAAAAACTTTCTTTTCCCCTGCCATTACACTGATTCCATATCCTGAAATTTCCTTATAATCAGAAATCACTGACTGATCAATTTCTTTTTCATAAGCAGCAAGAATGGATTTTGCAATAGGATGGTTAGAAAAACTCTCTGCCTCTGCCGCATACTCCAGAACCTGTTCTTTTGAAAATCCATTTGCAGGCAAAATATCCGTCACATTGAAAACACCTTTTGTAAGTGTTCCGGTTTTATCGAACACAATAACGCTGACATTATTAAGTGCCTCTAAATAATTGCTTCCTTTTACAAGAACACCTCGTTTAGATGCTGCACCAATGCCGCCGAAGAAAGTCAGCGGGATTGAAATAACCAATGCACATGGACAAGATACCACAAGGAAAACAAATCCTCTGCGAATCCACTCTGTCCAGCCTCCGCCAAGAATGATCGGTGGCAGAATTGCCAGAAAAGCTGCTAAGATTACAACCACAGGTGTATAATAACGTGCAAATGTAGTAATAAAATTTTCTGTTGGTGCTTTTCGGCTTGACGCATTTTCCACAAGATCAATAATCTTTGAAGCCGTAGATTCACCAAACGCTTTTGTTGTCTTAATCATTAAGACACCCGTCTGATTCATACAACCGGAAAGTGCTTCGTCTCCTTTATGAACACTTCTCGGAACTGATTCTCCTGTTAAGGCCCTTGTATCCAGCATAGAATCTCCATCCAATACCACACCGTCTAATGGAATTTTTTCACCAGGCTTTACAATAATAATCTCACCAATGGAGACATTTTCTGGAGATATGGTAATCAATTCCCCATTTCTTCTTACTGTAGCAGAATCTGGACGTATATCCATTAAGTCTGATATAGATTTTCTGGAACGCTTAACAGCCAATGACTGAAAAAATTCACCTACCTGATAGAATAGCATAACAGCAACTGCTTCTGGATATTCACCAATGACAAAAGCCCCAATCGTAGAAACACTCATCAAAAAATGTTCATCAAATACACGCCCCTTTGAAATGTTCCTCACAGCCTGCCATACAACATCTCCACCAAGAATAACATAAGAAACAATGAGAAAAGCTAACTCGATAGGCAGTGGCACTTTCGCAAAAACAGTCAATGCCATACCAATGGCATAGATTGCTGCACCAGTCGCTAAACGAACTGTCAACTTCTTATCCTCATTGTTATAGGATTCATTGGCCTCCTGCTTTTTTTCCGGTATATAAGATTCCTGTACAATTTCAGAAACTTCCACATCTGGCTCATGACTATGAACAATCGTTTCAATCTGACTGGCTATCATATCTGCGGCTGTCTGAGTAACATTGATTGTAAGCGTCTGCTTCATCAGATTTACCACTGAGGATTGCACTCCATCCAACTCTCCAATTTCTTTTTCAATTTTTGCGGAACAATTTGGACAGTCCAACCCTTTTAATAGAAATATGCGTTTCATGATAATCTCCTTATAATTTGTTTAATTGTTCAATTACTCAACTATAATGTTAAAAAATATTATTTCTGCCAAAGATGCTCAAATCCCTTGTCAATAATCTCTTTCACATGATCATCTGCCAGTGAGTAGTAAACTATCTGTGCTTCTTTACGGAATTTTACTAGATTCGCAAGGCGTAATGCCTTTAACTGATGCGAAATTGCAGATTTTGTTACCCCCAGTAGCACTGCAAGATCACATACACACATCTCACTCTGTTCTAGAGCGTGTAAGATTTGTACTCTAGTTCCATCTCCAAATAGCTTAAACAAAGAAGCCAACTGGATATAATCATCTTTTGGCTGCATCTTGGATTTCACATCATTCACAATATCCTCATGAATTACATCGCAATTACAAATATAAGACGTTTTTGGCATATATTCACCTCCAAATAATAATAGTTGAACAATTACTCAACTATTATTATACTTATTTTTAAATTCATGTCAATAAGCTGATGTTAGTTCCCCATAAATTTTACAATTAAAACCAGCTCTTTATTCTTTTCTTAATCTTTTTTCCCAGTATACCGTTTTGGCTTTCTTGTCACACTTCCTGTAAATTCCAAATTTGTAACGCTGAGTTTATATGTAATTGTCATGGTTTCCATATTTTTTAGAACACATACCATTTCATTCGTTAATTCCGGCAAGCGTTTTAAACACGGAAGTTTCCTTTTGGCATTTGCATATACATGTCTTGCGTCAAAATAGAACTGATTATTTGTAAGAATAGATTTTTTTGCATTCTTATAAAAATCCTTGGTCGAAAGTCTTGTCTCCACTCCTGTTAAATGTAGAAAGTGATCTATTGGAAAAGAAACTTCAAAATATTCATCTCCACAAACATACAGAAATGTTTTACCTGCCAAATTTTGGAAATATACGATTTCCGCCTCTGTAATACCTTGTCGTATTGCGTTTTTCTTATCTAACTTTGTTGCCACTTATACCTCACATGCAAAAAAGAGTGTGGCATTAAACCACACTCTTCTGAGAATTACTTTTGTAAAAGAGTTTTCTGCTGGTTGTCAGCCTCGGTACCCAGTTAAGATACCCATAACGACGTGAAAATCATTAAGTCCCCCACGTGGACTACAGCTTTATCCAAGCTACCAGGCTCGATGCCCAGTTAAGACATCTAATGAGATGGAAGTTTACCCTGCTCCATCTGCAGCCCAACTTTTAACGATGCTCTTACATCGAGAACATTTCTGTTCTTGATTTTATTATACTCAATCATAAAAAAAATCAACACAGATTAGCAAATTTTATTATATTATTCCGATCCGGTCTTCCAAAGGTATAAATAAGGTGTAAATTATTGGTTAATTCCCAAGAAATCCAATAAAATCAAGGCTTTCACGGCATCCATTAAACATTGCCATGACATATAAATAAAATTTTTATCATATGATTTTCTCCTTGTGTTATTGAAAGATTGTGTAATTTGAACCCTCTATGTTCTCAATCACTTAATGATATATTTTGTTCCTCTGCCTTTTCCTTCAACTGCAATCACACCCTTTTTCTCCATAGCTTTCAGTAATTGTGTTGTTTTTGATTTGCCAAATGGGACATATGGTGCAATTTCACTTATTGGTTTCAGCATCGTCTTACTTAAAAATTTGTAAATCACTTTTTCGTCTTCGGTTAAATTGACATTCGTTTCAAATATCGGTAGTACAATTTTTATAGCATTTTCTGACACTTCAAATTCTGGTTTTATCAAACTCTCTGCATACAGTTGTTTGATTCGTGTAATTCCTGTTCCAAATATCTCTACTAATCCCAGTCTGTAAAATACATTTGCAAGATTTCTATTTCTTAAAATAGATAGCTTACCTGATAAATATTCTTCTGCCGTTATTCCAGCCGGCAATCCACCAGGAGACACTACTTCTATTCTATCATCAAACATAGAAACTCTGGTGTGTGAATTAATATCCCATACCCTATGAATCAAAGCATTTGCAATTGCTTCTCTGAAAGCTGCTTCCGGTATTTTCTCTACCATCTTTCTGTCAGCCCCCTGTATTACTTCATATTGGTAATAATCTCTAAATACAGCAAGTGCTTTTTCATATATTTCTAAAACCGATATATGTTCAAACGTTACTCTTTTTTGAATAATACTGATATTCTCACCGAACTTAACAATATCAATTCCTGAAAAATAATTTTTATCTGCCAAAAGTCCCGCTGCATTATTATAACCATTTATATTGTCATACAGGTTCAATGTCTTTAAAGTATCTTGATTGAAAGTTTCAATGTAAATATTTTCTTTCAGTTTACACTGTAAAATTTTAAAAGATAGCTCCTGATCTTTACAAGGTAATTCTTCGAAGCTAATATTTTTTCCATCTAATACAAGCCTTGAAAATTCCAATGTATCTACCTCTATCGTTGCTGTATCATTTCGTTTGTATGCTTTTGATTTATATAAATACGGTTTTTGAAGACCACTTTTTACAGTAAGTTTTATCGTCTGGTCATTATTCTGTATTTCAAGTGTATAGTTTGGTTGAGGTGATATACTGTCATTGATTTTATTTTCGATATCCAGACAGGCCTGTTTTACATCTGGCAATCCTTTCACATTTCCATTATCATCAACCCCAAAAAGAATTGTTCCACCATTGTAATTCGAAAAGGCACTAACTGTTTTCAAAAAAGTATTCGTAATTGTTTCCTTGAATTCTAATATTCTTGTTTCACGCATAGTAATCGTTCCCTTTCCAACCATAATGATTATATTATATGCAAAAATGCGCAAAAAATCAATCGTATTTTTTTACGATTGATTTTTTAATTGATTTTGAGTGTAGTATTATTTTTTGACCAACTGAATTATGACAACTTTTTTAATTATTCCGATTCGGTCTTCCAAAGGTATAAATAAGGTGTAAATTATTTGTTTCTATCTAGAAAATCCTACAAAATCAAGTCTTTCTCGCCATACTTTAAATGTTGCCGTGACATATAAAGAGTACTTTTATCATTGTTGCATAACCTCGCATTTCTTAGTTTTTCTTGGTTTTTCGGGCTTTGTAAGCCTTTGTAAATTTTTGCTTTCTGGCATAACCTGGTTTATTTTCGCATAATATCGTCAGCAAAAGGTGTAAAAATGGGTTAAAAATTAACTGTATAACACATCACATTTTTATCCGAATACTTGCTTCAACACTTCTACAACATCCTCATTTTTCAGCCCAAATCTTTTCAATGAATTTTGATCAAATGGTTCCTGCTCCAACAAGTCAATAAAGCTATGTATATCGGCATCTACTGCTATCGGCAATTCTTCTACTTTTTCAAGCATAAGCTCCGAAGCAATACGCAAAACATCTTTCTTATGCTTCTTTATGTCACTGGAATCCACTTTTTCTCCTAAGTCTTTTTGCTTTTTTAAATCAAGATACGCTTTTGCTTTAAAAAGAATGATATATTCTGGTCTTAAAACTGAAAGGCCTTTTCTCACTTCTTTTCCATTGAGAAGTGCCTTATAGTAATCATCATTTAAAAGAATTGCTGACAAACTGGAAACTTCATCATCAATATGAATTGGAGTAATTCCTTTCGCATCTTTTAGTTTAAAATCACTTCTACAAAACAATTCAATCATTTTCGGAAAGTTATCGTCTTCTGGCTTATCAAATCTATAAAATTGAGGGTTGCTACCGTTTGTCGCTTTGTTTCTATATTTTCCATCAACGATAAACTTCCAAAATTTTTCTCCAAACTCCGGAGTTAATGCTTCAACAATCAAAACCATATCCAGATCTCTTGTAGCCCTGAAATTTACTTCATTGCTTTCAAACAGAATATCACAGGCTGCACCACCTATTAAAACATACTGTTCTTCATAATCTGCAAAGTACTTCTGAAATGTATCTAATCCTTTGACCATACATATTCCTCCAACATCTCATTAATAGAAATATCTACCCGTTCCTCTTCTTGCTCTTCTCCTGTAAGTGACAATACTACGCTCAAGGGATCTTGAAATCCTTTTCCTAAAAAATCAATGAAATATCCCAGTTCCAAAACAACACAACCAATTTCTTCCAATTCGCTCACTTGTTTTTCCACTTTCACTCCACTAGCTTTCAGTTCTCTCTTTGTTACTGCATAAGTAGGATAAACATTATCTGACAAAAGAGAATACTCACATAAAGCAGAAATACCTGCTTTCTTTTCTATTTTCATATCTTCTCTCAGAACAAATCTTCGAATCACTGGATTTCTTAACACACGCTCAATCTGCTGCCATAATTGTTTTCGGTCATCCGGAATATTGATAACTCTTGATTTACCTTTCATGCCCAACACATCAATATTTAAATATTCCAGTTCATCAAAACACCGACTTGCAGATTTTGTTGACACTCCTATTCGTTTCGCTGCATCAGATACTTTCACTTCATTCCATCGTTCATAAATAGCCATCAGGAGCATTTTTTGCGTCAAAAAAGAAATCAAATGAACTGGTGCCAATTCTCTTTCATTTCCCTTACTCAGCAAATATCCAATAAATGGGAGAAATACCTGCTTCCCTTCTATTACAAAAGGAATTCCTTCTTCCATCATTTTTTCCTTTATATAAAATGTTGTTCGATCAAGAAATATTGCACAATTTAATCCTGTCATTTTTTCTACACCAGCTCTGTCTCTACGTAACATAACAAGTCCGACATCATCTTTTGGATGAATAGCCATCCATAACGCACCATTCGTCTCTACTGTAAAAATATCATACCTTCCACGATATACTAACGGAAGCTTTTTATATACCTCTTTATTCTCCGTCATTATTACATTTTGCCGTAATATTTTTTCCAAAAATTCTTTCATATCAATCACCTTTTTATAAATGTGACTCTTTTTACATCACATTTATAATTTATCATATGTTATTTGATTTTTCAAGCAACATGTAATTACACAATCTAAAAAAGGACGCAAGATTCATCCCACGTCTTTACTATTCTAACTATACCAATCCGATCTTCCAAAGGTGTAAATAAGGTGTAAATTCTACGTTTCCATCCAAGAAACCCAATAAAATCATGGCTTTCGCCACGTTTCTTAAACACTGCCGTGACAGATAAAAAGTACTCTAATCATAAAATTCTCCTGTTCTGAAATGCCCTGTATTGCCGAGTTTTGCGTTGTTTTATCGGCTTTTCAGGGTATTATATTTTTCTTGTTTAAAACTACACTTTTTGCAAAATACTTCAACTCATACTTACAATTATAATTCTTCTTGTTTTCAGACAAGCTATCCCTTATACTTATTAAATAAAGAAATATAGTTCTTATTTCATAGGGGGACATTACAAAATGAAACATTCTAAAAGTAAAAAAAGTGGTTTTACTTTAGTAGAACTGATTGTTGTATTAACAATTTTAGCAATTCTTGCCGCACTACTAATTCCGGCATTAACAGGCTATATCGAAAAAGCGAAAAAAGATAAAGTCATCGCAGAAACTCGAATGCTGCACGAAGCAGTACAAACTGTAACCTCTGAATTATATGCAGGTTCAACGCAATGGAAAGCCTCTAGTGGAGCGATAACACTTGCCAGTTTTTCTGGAAATCCTGCCCCATACAGTAATGGGCTTGCTGGTGTTAACCTGAAAGATTCCTACAATGAAACGGTAAAATTATCCGAAGTACCAAGTTTGCAGGACGGATCCGGTCATTTCTTAGCTCTCATCAATGGAAACGGAAAGGTCCATAGCATCATTTATACTGCTAGAGGATACTTGGGATTGTACAGTTCCGATACCAAACAATATGAAGCATATAAAATCGGTGAAACAACAGATTATGGCACAGTAAGTGATTCCTCATATTCTAGTTACTATAGTTCGATTTATTATCTTGCTGCAATTGATGAAGGTAACTCAACCGATCCAACTGTTTCCCGTGCATGGTCTTGCGCCGGTATTCGCGCTTGTCTTAGAATCGGTGAATGGTCTTGGAATCGGTGAATTTCAATAAAAGAAGAAGCTCTGCATCTTTTAATAAAACAACGCTCACACGCGGTTTTAAAGATGTAGAGCTTTTATTTTCTAATTAAAATCAATCGAAATCTTCCTGCGTTGCAAGCTCTGCATACTTACAATCATCATTTCTGCTCTCTGCATACATGTCATTGATTAGGCCAATCGACAGCAGTTCTAAGTCTGCCATCGAAAGACCTAACTGTACAACTGACTAAATACAAATAATTTATCAGCCCTACTTCATATTCTGTTATACGAACCAATCCATATCCAGAAGTTTCTTTGATTTCCACTTTCATACCCCTACCTATTGGCATACCATAAAAAATGATCGAATTTTCTTCTCCTGAATGGGATGTGAATATTATACTCGTCTAATAATCCTCCGATGCATTCATTAAACGCTACATAATTATATTCCGATTTCCAAACATCTAATTTATGTTTAGACAGTCCATCAACATAGTTAGGTAGTGACTCTTTTACAATTCCATCAAATATCGAATAATCATCCCTGTGATAAACCTCTACATTGTGATATGTACAATACTTAGAAGCAAAAGAAAACATATTGATTGCCCCTACATTCTTAGCAATAATATTCACAAGTTCAGGATCACCTGCTGCCAATCTAACATCAAAAGCAGGAATATCCAAAATTACTTTTGCCAAATCATATAACGATAATTGACTCTTATACTGTGACAAATGCGTAGAATTTGTCACATCTATTACAGCAATTTTCATTGCGATTGTATTTAAATCGTCATGCTTTGGATACGCATTCAAAACCTCTCTAATTATTAAACCTTCCTTACCATAGTTTGTACTTTCTTCTACTAAACGGTGCTGTTCTTCTATATTTTCTACTGTAATAGGCAAATATATTTTTTTTGACGAGGATTTTTTTTGTTTTACAATTTTTTTATCAAAAACTTTCAAATTATCCATTTTTAATATTTTATTTATACACCAGTATGTAGTTGCTCCTTGAATTGGTTCTATTCCTTTTTCCTCTAAATATAACAAAAGTAATCCTCTCTGTTTTCCCTCTGGAACTATTCCTGTTTCTGCAACTTCAATATGTGGTTTTAAGTTATCTTTTTTTTCATTATTTCCATATACCACATACTCCGTATTATCAATTGTTATTTTTTTCATGTCCGATCGCTTCCTTTCATAATCACACAGCATCTTGACACTTCTGTATACAACCATAAACACGCACAAGCCATTTCTGACTTAGGCTGCATTTGATATTTTTCTAAACCACTTTAAACATTTTCTGGCTCACTGGCTTCTTCTGCCCTTTCTCCAATTTCCTGCGGGCATTTTCCATTTCTTCTATATCTGATATACTATTTATTATATCGTCATTTTCTTCTCATTTCCATAACAAAAACGCTCCAGCTATCGCCAGAGCGCCTCCAAACTAACTATTCTCCTATATTGCTTTAAACATCTTCTGTGACACAGGCTTCTCTCCTTGCGTCCATTCCAATTCTTTTCTGGCATCACAACTGTAAACTGGTACCGATCTGATCTAAAAGACGGCTTTTTACTTTCATCATAGTTGATCTGAAATTCATAGCCGCCGATGATTTTTCCAAATCCACTACCTTTACGTTCCATATATCCCAGCCGATTAAATATATCTGCTAAAACTGGGTTTCTTCTCGTTGATGGAACTGTAAGCGGATCTCTGTCCTGAATAATGGAACCGTCTGGCATGCCTCCCGGCGAATAAATTTCCATACGATCATCGTAAATATCAATATGCACTTCACTACCATTCACAAGATAATCTCTAATCCTTTCATTATCATCCTTTTGTAATCGTCAAAGTTGCAGTAATGCTCCATTCAAAAAGGCAGACAACATCAATTGCTGCCTGCCCCTGTAATCATAAAGAAAAATTATTTGTTTCCTTTTGCAGCATTAAATAAAGTTTTTCGCATTCCTTCTCGCCATTCCTCATTAGCTATACACATACCCATGTAACAGTGTTCATTAAACATACAGACTTCACATATCATTTGATCTACAGCCTGCATAAGCATATCATCATCACTAGGCAACTCGTAAGATTCAATCTTTTTAATATCATACGGTTCTCTTATTCCAAATGATATCTGCTTACCATTTTTTGTTTTCAGATAACGATATATCTCGCCCCCAAAGGATAAGCAATCTCCCACTTGATATTCTTCAAAAGGCTCCATATCCATCCAGACATGGTCTTCCTTGCCTTCGTAGCAATCACCATCCATAAGTCCGCCAGATACATAGATGCAATTGAATATGACCTTGCCTTTCTTTTTATCAAATCTGCTAATCCGACCTTTGAAGTCACACCAAGCATTGCTGTAATAGCAATACTCAAAGCAATGCCTTATGATGTTTCTGGAATTAAAAAGTACCTGTAGGTATTCCTCATACGATAAGTTTTCTCCACCCGCTACATCTTTCATCGCATCATCTGTGGTATCAATAGTACCAAACTCTGACTGGACAAGATATCCGCTATGACTGTATTCCTCCACAAATTCTTTCCATCGTTCTTTGTCTGATGGTTGATGAATTGATTCAGGCTTTTTGCCTTCCACCTCTTCCCACATTGCATTAATGCCTTCTTCGTAATGATTCATAATCATCTACCTCCTTTAAAAAGTGCTACCCTTGGTAGCCTGACATTTTAATATTGGTAACCGAATCTGCATACATATTAATCATATCAGAAAGAGCCGGTTTTTTCCACAAAAAATCGCCCCAGCCTAAGCCGGAGCGTCATCTCTTTTCCATATTAAACTACCTTAAACATCTTCTGCGACATAGATTTCTCTTTCTTCTGTTCAACCTCCGCCTGCGCTTTCCTAAACTCTTCCATTCGTTTCAGTTCTTCCTCTGCATCATCGAATCCGATATGCGTGTACACATTCATTGTGACCGATATAGTCACAGTGTCACCAGATTTATAATGAATACCCCCTGTACTGAGTTTTCTTTCCAAATGATGTGGCGCATCATGATCAACAAGATATCCCTCTATAACAGCTTCTCGGTAAGTGTATTTGAATACTGGCTGACCAAAAATTTCCGTTGTATGTAATGCCGGAGTTGCAGTAAGGGCAATTTTCACAAATGCCGTTTTTTCTCTTTAAAAATCGATGAATCTTGCAAAACAAGTGGTTCTCCGTGTATAAGCAATGCTTCCACCAATCGCACTCTCAAAGCAACCTCAATTTTAGAAATTATTGAAAAAACCAAAGCAGATAATTCCTGCTGTCAGACATTCATTCCAGTCTTTCTTTACTGGTCTTAATCGCATTACCACCTTATCGTTTGGGATTTTTTCTGCAAGATTCTCACAGGCGGCATTTCCGGCAATATCATTATCAAGGCAGAGATAAATCTTTCGGATATTTTTATGATCTGCAAGATACTGCATCAACGCCCTTTCGCTTACCCCGCTCAATGAAATATAGTGATGTGTTTCCCATTCATCTCCTGTGCCATTTTCCTACCCACATGATCCTCAGCTGTATTTGCTGCATCAATTCCACCGCCACCGACCATGCCTTTTAAGGAAGCCTTTTCAAAACAATCTACCCAGCTGATATACTTTTTTCAATCTTCCTATTTTAGTTTTCTATATTCTTCATCACTTACCGGTTCAAGCCATTCATTGGAACTATTTTCGCCCGGCACTTCTATTGCCAGATGTGAAAACATTCATCCGGTGCGGCTCCATGCCAGTGCTTAACACCTGTAGGAATATTGATGCAGTCGCCTGGCTTCATTTCTACAGCTTCTTTACCTTCTTCCTGATAATATCCTCTTCCGGCAACACATACCAGGATCTGTCCACCTCCACTTTTTGCATGATGGATGTGCCAGTTATTTCTGCATCCTGGTTCGAATGTCACATTGAAAATTCCAACCTGAGAAGTAGAAATCGGTGCAAGAAAACTTCTGCCAGAAAAATACTGTGCAAAGCCATCGTTTGGTGCACCAATTGGAAATACCATCTCTTTAGCATGCGCACGCATCGCTTCCTCTTCATATGGCAAATCTCCTTCGCCTGCTTCCCACACTTCCTTTGCAAGATTGAAAACAGCCCATGCTTTTGGCCAACCTGCATAGAATGCAGCATGTGTGATCACTGCAGCAATCTCTTTTTGTGTCACACCATGATTTTTTGCATTTTGAAGATGATATTTTAAAGAAGAATCCGTAATTCCGGAAGCCATCAGAGCAACCACTGTGATAATGCTTCTTGTTTTTACGTCGAGGTCCTGGTTATTCCAGTTTTCGCCGAAAAGTACATCATCGTTAAAATGTGCAAATTCCGGTGCGAATTCACCAAGTGTATTTCTTCCTGCTGTCTGTACTATTTTTGCCATATTCTGTATACCTCCATATCGCTGTTATTTATAAAGAGTTTACCCATTCACTAATTTCCTGTTTCGTTCCACGATTTAGCAGTCTGCCTTCTGTAATAATTGCGTTTGGTGCAGATGACTGCAATTCTTTCACAGTGTTCCCGAATCCACTTCCTCCGGATGTTGCAAAAAGCACAATCTTTTTACCACTGAAATCGTAAGCTTCTAAAAATGTATTGATGATTGTCGGAGCCACATACCACCAGATTGGAAATCCCAGAAGGATCTCGTCATAAGAACTCATATCCATCTCTTTTTTCATAATCGCCGGTCTATATTTTTTATCACTCATTTCCACACTGCTTCTGGATTTTTTATTCATCCAGTCAAGATCAGGCTTTGTATATGGAACTTTCGGCTCAATCTCAAACAAATCCGCTTTTACTTCCTCTGCGATCATCTGTGCTACTTTTTTTGTTGTTCCGCTTGCACTGAAAAATGCCACTAATTTTTTACTCATAATAAAAAGCCCCTTTCTTTACGTATTTTCACAAAAAAAATAGATGTATAAGATTTACATTCATCTTACATATCTATTTTAAGCTCTATCGCTTCATTATGTCTAATGCTTATATTGAATTTTGTTTTATGCCTGAAAAGCATTAATCTCCTCGATCATTTTACGGACTGCCAAAGAATATGGGATGTTACGTCTCCAGGCAATCACCGTGCTGGTCGTGATTTCAGGAGAAATTCTTCGCTGTACAAGAATATCCTCTCGCCAATACTTTGCAGCACCCTCAATTGAAACTGGATACCCCAGTCCATTTGCCGCCATAACTCCGGCATTCGTTCCAAGATTACTCGTAAAAGCAATCTGTAATTTTGAAAAGTCTTTCCCAAACCAGTTGGCAAGTTCACTTTGAACGTTCATTCTTTCCGGCAGGATCAAGGGCTTTCCAATAAGATCTTCTTTTTTTATAAACTCTTTTTCTGCCAGCGGATCATCCGGCCGCATTCCGACACACCAGTGATCGCAATCTGTGATTCGGATATAATCCAGCCCTTCGGTGTCCACCGGCTCCATGAATAATGCAATATCTACAAGTCCTTTGTTCATCATCTCATACACTGCATCTGCTGTTGCAGTATGCAATACAATCTGAACCAGCGGATATTTTTCTTTATATGTTTTACATATCTTCGCCAATGTCTCCACTGCTGCAAATTCACCGCATCCAATGGTTATCGTGCCCTCTACAACCTCTTCTTTTCCTTTCAGTTCCTCAATCGTCCTTTCCTCAAGATTAAGAATCTCCAAGGCACGCCTTTTTAATAAAATTCCTTCATCAGTGAGCGATATTTTCTTCCCGTTTCGAATAAATAATGTTATTCCCAGGTCTTCTTCAAATGCCGCCATTTGTCTGGATAGCGTTGGCTGGGTAATATGCAATTGTTCTGCTGCTTTTGTAAAGCTCTGTTCTTTTGCTACGGTCAGAAAATAGCGTAATAGTCTTAATTCCATATCTTTATATTCCTACAAATTTTTTATTGTATCCATTCTTGCTGCGAGGTGCGCGTCCTGCAATTGCATGACGCGCACCTCTGATATACTTTATCTTGTATAAACTGTATTCCCTTTTGCAATTACTTCAACAAGCTGCAGTTCCTGGTCAAGAATACAAAGATCAGCATCATAGCCTTCTTCAACCTTACCTTTTCCTTTGAGATGGAGAATATCTGCTGGATTAGATGTAATTGTAGAAATAGCTATTTCTAAAGGAATTTCTGTTTTAAATACACATTCCTTTACTTCCTTCAGAAGGCAGCTGGACTGTCCAACGCCCATTCCAAGGAATTCACCATCACTATTGTACATCGGAAGGCTTCCCTGTCCATCAGAAGAAATTGTCATGCGGTTCGGATTTACTCCTGCATCTAGCATTCGTTTGATACCATTACATACACGTACCTCATCACAGATAGTTTCCCAATAGTCAATATCTTCATTTCCGGTAAAATCTACTGCTCCGCCTTTCAGCGCATACTCAATCGCCTTGCCAAAAAGCATCTCATTTCGATTGATATGTGTTGGCAGTATTTGAGAAGCCGGTATCTCTGTCTCATCTACCACTCGTTCAATAAGATCTAAGCATCTCGGACTGTCTCCAAGATGAACATTTACAATACCAGCTTTCCCGGAAAGAACACCACCAAGTCTTGTATCCGCAACGACACGTGTAAATTCCTCAAAAGTCGGCTGTGAAGAACGATGATCAGAAATCGCTATTTCTCCAGTTCCGATGATTTCCTGAATCATCATAATATCTTTCACAATACTGTCAGTCAACGTGCGAACCGGAATCTGATAACTGCCTGTATAACAGTATGCAGACATTCCCTGCTCATTCAATCCTTTTGTCTTTGCAACCAGTGCACATATATCACGACCAATTCCATCTGTTCCAAGGCAGCCAACAACTGTTGTTACTCCAAACTTCGTAAGTCCTTCCATAGTTGCTTCCGGAGTACGATTGGCGAATCCACCTTCACCACCGCCTCCGAGTACATGAACATGACTATCAATGAATCCCGGAGTTAAAAGTAACCCCTCTCCATTGATTATTTCTGCCTCAGAAAGAAATCCGTCTGCGGATATAGAACCTACATCTTTAATCTTGACAATCTTATCATTGATTGTAAGTACATCTTTTTTCCCCAGATGCTGTGGGGCATAAACATCAATATTCTGAATTAATTTCATCATAAATCACTCTCAATTATCAAATGTATGTTTTAGAATCCAATTCCAACTGCAATAAGAACTGTAATGATTGCACCAATCATTAATACGCCAAGGAATTTCCACATAAATTTAATCCAGTTAGACCACTCAATCTTTGCAATTGCAAGCGATCCGATCAGACATCCGGACGTAGGAACAATCAGGTTTGTAAATGCATCACCAAGCTGGAATGCAACTACCGCTGTCTGCCGTGAAACACCTAACAGGTCTGACAGTGGCGCCATGATCGGCATTGTGATCGCAGCCTGGCCTGTTCCGGATACAACAAAGAAGTTGAATACGGACTGGAACAGATACATAAGTACTGCTGCAACTGCTCCGGAAACTCCAGACAGTGCATTTGAAATATTATACATAATTGTATTGATAACTGTAGGTGTTGTCGGATCGGATCCACCAAGAACCTGCATGATACCCTGGGCCATAGCAACAACAAGTGCTGCACCGATCAAGTCTTTTGCTCCATCTTTGAATGAGGTTGCAATATCATTCAGTTTCATATCGTTCAGTTTAAAGATAACTCCAATCACACCGGAAACAATTCCCATAATGAAGAACTGTGTAGCAATCTCTGGCATGTAGTATCCTTGAGTCATAACTCCCCATACTACCCATACTACTGTAGCAGCCAGTGTCAGAAGAACTAAAATGTGCCCAAGACCAAATGAGTGTCCTTCGTCAATTCCTGTTTTTTCATTCTGCTCACGGAAATATATATCCGTCTTATATGCGATTGAAATTGTCGGAGTCTTTTTAATCTTTGACGCATAGAACATAGTCATTCCACAGCCGAGTGCTGTAAATACTACCCACATTACCATACGGAATCCTGCTCCGGAGAATACATCAATACCTGCAATGCCCTGTGCAATACCTACAGAGAATGGATTCATCCAAGATGAACCGAATCCAATCTGTGTTGCAACATAAGTAACAAGAACTGCGATAACTGAATCATATCCAACTGCTACAAATAATGGACAAAGAATCATAGTAAACGGAAGTGCTTCTTCTCCCATCCCGAAAACTGCTCCCCCAAGAGAAAACAGTACGAAAAGTACTGGAATCAGCAGTTTCTCGGTTCCCTTTGCCTTGCGGATCAATCCAATCAGTCCGGATTCAATTGCACCGGTACGTATCATGATACCAAATGCACCACCTACAACCATAAGGAATGCAATAATCTCGATTGCAGAACTGCTTACGATTCCGTTATACATATAATTAAAGAATCCTGTTCCGCCATCTCCACTAAAGAGTGCTACTCCTTCTGTTACTACATTTCCCGCATCATCTGTCAGATACTGGAAACTTCCGTCTTTGATTACTGTACGGGTTTTCTCAACACCATTGATCATGTACGAAATATCCTGCGTTTCGTAAAATCCCTTTGGTACAAGGAACGTCAGAAGTGCTGCGACAACAACTACCAGAAAGATAATAATGTAGGTGTCAGGCACTTGAAATCCCTTGTTAAAAGACTTTAACCCTTTTCCTTCTTTTTTGCTCATTTTTGAGTCTCCCTCCCATTTTTGATATACCATACTAGTGTACCATAGAATGCTTAAAATCTAACTAAAAATTTACATATTTTATCAATTTACGATGTTTTATCAATTTTATGTCATTTTCTGTATTTTTTTCAAGAATGCCTCGCGTTTTACTCTTTCGGATTATCTCCATCCCGATAAGGCACTGTGGCCGCTGGAGCAACCGCCGAAGCTGGCTCTGTATGTATATCCTGATCATCAAAAAAGATATGTGCCCCAAATGCTGCACCCTTTTGAAGGATCTCTCTCTTTTGAAACTGTTGTTGCCTCTACACAGTGCAATATGGATAATATCTCGTCATCAGTAAGACCTTTAAAGAAAGGACTGTTCCTTAAAATGGGTAAAAATTTTTTCAAAATTGTTCCTCCTGTTGGAAATCAAACATACAAGTTGCATTTATTACACTATGATTCTAACAGAAATAAAAATTTTATGCTATAGACGGAGGGTAAAAATGATAAGGAAGTTCCTTGCTGTGGTGGTCTGGAGATAGCAGCAAAAAAGGCGCTTCAGGATAGTGGAAAATTCTTACCATGGCAGGTTATAACGATAAGTATTGATGGGAAAACTATAGAATAAAAAAGGAGGATACAATAATGGATAAGAAAATGTTTTGCTTTCAGTGTGAGCAGACCGTCGGATGCGCCGGATGTACAGGAAATGCCGGTGTCTGTGGAAAAAAGGCAGATACAGCCAGATTACAGGATGAACTGACGGGTGCCTTGATTGGTCTTGCAAGAGCTGTCGATAGTACAACAGCTATTTCCAAAAGAACCGGACAGATCATAATTGAAGGGCTGTTTACCACAGTTACAAATGTAAATTTTGACGATGTCTCAATTGAAAACATGATACAAAAAGTCCGAGCTGAAAAAGAAAGACTGGTTCCTGACTGCAGCAAATGTCAATCATCTTGCGGTAAAACAGACGAATACGATATGCAACAGCTGTGGAATGCCAACGAAGATATACGCTCTTTGAAATCTCTGATTCTTTTCGGAATTCGTGGAATGGCTGCCTATGCCTATCATGCAAATGTTCTGAATTATGAAGATACTGAAGTGAATCGCTTCTTCTGTGAAGCATTATTTAAGATTGGTTATGAAGAAAGTGCAGATGCACTGCTTCCTACAGTACTAAAAGTAGGAGAAATCAACCTGAAGTGTATGGCACTTCTTGATAAGGCAAATACAGAAACCTATGGGACACCAGAACCAACCAATGTTACACTTACAATAGAAAAGGGACCATTTATTGTTGTAACCGGACATGATTTGAAAGACCTGCAGCTTTTACTTGAACAGACAAAGGGAAAAGGAATCAACATCTATACTCATGGTGAAATGCTCCCTGCCCATGCCTATCCACTCTTAAAAAAATTCTCACACTTAAAAGGGAATTTTGGAACCGCATGGCAGAATCAGCAAAAAGAGTTTGATCATCTTCCAGCTCCGATTCTCTACACCACCAACTGTCTGATGCCGCCAAAAAGCAGTTATGCTGACAGAGTATTTACAACAGAAATGGTTGCCTTCCCCGGTGCTGTTCATATTGATGAGAAGAAAGATTTTACGCCGGTTATTGAAAAAGCGCTGGAACTTGGTGGTTACAAGGAAGATCAGGTACTCACCGGCATCAATGGCGGTACAAAAGTGACAACCGGTTTTGGTCATGCAGCCATCCTGTCCCATGCAAACACTGTAATTGAAGCAGTAAAATCAGGTGCAATCCGTCATTTCTTTCTGGTTGCCGGCTGTGATGGTGCTAAACCTGGACGAAACTATTACACAGAATTTGTAAAACAGACACCTTCTGACAGTATTGTCCTTACTCTGGCATGCGGAAAATTCCGTTTCAACGATCTCGATCTTGGAGAAATCGGTGGTCTGCCACGACTAATGGATATGGGGCAGTGTAATGATGCTTATGGTGCGATTCAGGTTGCTGTAGCACTTGCAGATGCATTTGGATGCTCCGTAAATGAACTTCCGCTTTCCTTCGTTCTCTCCTGGTACGAACAGAAGGCCGTCTGCATCCTGTTAACACTTTTACACCTGGGTATCAAGAACATTCGTCTTGGTCCTTCTCTTCCGGCATTTTTGTCTCCTAATATTTTGAATTTTCTAGTAGAAAATTACGGTATAGCACCTATCACCACGCCGGAAGAAGACATCAAAACGCTGATGAATTATAACAAATAAATTTCTTTAAATCTCTATGGAATCTCCGAAGCCGATACAGGATTCAAAAGTCCTGCATCGGCTTTATGATCAGATTACTTCTGTTTCTTTTTTTACCTCAAAATACTGCTTTTAAAAAATGTGCCTGACCATACTCGAATGCCTCATAAAACAAATTGTAAAATCCCCGGTCGTTTCCCGGAAGAAATTTTGTAGATGCTATCCTGTATTCGTACTTTGATTCTCTTCCATCCTCGCCACAGATTGCTTCTTTCAATTTACAACTATATTCTCTGGAATCCAGTATTTCACATCCTCTATAATCCCGATTCACTTTTCCTTCTTGTAGTAATTCCAAAAACGTCTCATATTTTTTTTCGATTTCGAACCCATTATAATATGACGGCATGTCTGAATCTGAAATAGCCGGTGTAAGTATACAGACTCCTCCATTTTTCAGAACCGGCTTCAGGCTATCCTCTCCCACAAATTTTTTCTTCACTGGAAGCATACATTTACCCGAATTTTCATCCGTAACATTTCCAAGATTCAGTCGGTAAATATATTTATAGGCTCCACATTCGAATAAATCTGTGTACCAGGCCTGTATTCCCATGAACTCCTTTGAATAATTCTTATACTTTGCATCACAAGCGAAGAATATTTCTTTATTGAGAATCAGAAAAATGTCCGGTCTTAGCTGCTCTGTGCTGTACTGGACTGCTCCTTTTTCATCCACTTCTGCTTTTGAAGCTTTTTCCCCTTGAAATGTACAATTATAACCCAGATAAATATCATTTTTCCCGTTAGTAATATGGATCACCAGTTCTTCCAGTATTTTCACAGAATCTCTTTTTTCACGATTTTCAATATATTTTTTTATAGCATGAACCACTTTACTGTAATCCTGATTTTCCCATGCTTCGAATACAAACGGCTTTTCCTTTTTTCCCGGCCAGGATATCCGATCAATGACATATCCTTTCTCCAGGATGAATATTTCTAATATTTTAAAATAGCACCAGATTTCATAGATTTCCGATGATTTATGGTAGCTGCTATATTGCACTGTCTCCTCGACAAGCTCTCCCATCTCTCGATAAGTCCGCATTTGATGAAATAATTTCTTATATCTTTTATGATTTACAAACAGGTTCGAAGTCCGAAGCGGATATACCTTTTGTTCTTTATATTTCTCATTTTTAAACATAGGAATCTGGTAAACAGCCTGAAGTTTTCCCTTAAGATTTGTAATGGTACTACATAGTTCATCTATGGATTTTTTCGTTCCTGCAACACCCGAATTTTCTTCTACATCATCATACTTGGATCTATTTTCTCCTTGAGCTGCCCGATTCATCTGCATTTTCTTATCTTCCAGTTCCTGTTCCAGTGCCCACAGACGCTTCTCCAGTAATTTCACAAAATTATATACCTTCTGGTTTTCATAAATGTGAAATGTTTTTTCATGGACTCTTGTACGCACCTTCGGTTTCTTTAACACATAATGATCCATAATAACATTGGCGTCCAGATGTTTTACCTGTCTGAAATTCTGTCTCGCCGGCCGGCTTATCATATCCGTTACCGGCTCCCGGTCCAATGCTTTTAATGTCTCTGACATTTCTTTAATTGTGTGTTCCAGCTGATGAATTTCCAATTCATACTCTGTCAGGTACTCCCTTTTTATACGCCTGTTTTTCCCATCATTCATAGTCATATAAAGAAAACGGATACTGATTGCTGTCAGTTCCTTTAGAATTTTCTCATAGGTTTTCCCATCCAGCATAGAAGCAACATGTATTCGGATTTTTTGTTTCTTTCCATTCTTCCGGTAAAAGAATTGTGCATCTCCAACTGTATAGATATTAAAATTTTCCGGAATGAAATAAGTATACCCATCTGTTTTCCTGGACAGTATCTCATATTCCTGATTTGAATCGAATTCTATATTTTCATCCTCATTTGCCTCAAAAGCAATTCTCGGAAAATAAGCTCCATCAACTCTCAGATACTGCATGATCCAGATATCGTGAATCTCTCTTAAAGGCTCATCCATTCCTTCATAAAATGGTTCCGCATCCGGATTATCCTTACGAATCCTTACAGGATGTACTCTCTCGCATGTTTTATTATTCAAAAAAACTGCCTGCATTTGTATTCCTCTTTTGTTAATTCATTCTCCAATAATTCATGGTTTTCTCTTCCGGACTGCACATTTGTTTCAGATATGTGACTGTCAACGGATACATTTTCTCCCAGTTCGCATCTCCGCCCTCAATAAGAAAATCACCAATGGAGAATTCTCCATCATCCAACGTACACTCCACTTCCTCTACGTTCAGGGCTGGCAACACTTTCATTGCAAGATACATGTCCTGGAAATCTCTGTCAGAAAGCCGTTCCTTTAAGTATCCACTCTTTAGTCTCTCTCTCATTCTGACTCTTTGTCTCTCCACACGATTGGAAACATCTTTCTTCAGAGCTTTCAAAAGCTGTTTTTCAAATGAATCTTCTCCCTGCATCTCTTCTAAAGTCATAACACCTTGTTCAAATGGGCACAAAGTCTCTCCTGCATCTTTTGTCACTTTTATAATGCAGCTTCTGTCAATCACCTTCGGGCTTAGATCATTGGTAGTCGCATCCATATTGAGGGTTCCTACAAATGTTACATTCTGCGGAATTTCAAATTCCGGTGTATAACGATTTTTAAGATTTTCCTGATCAGTCTTTGCATCCAGCCATTCTACGGTATTCTCATTATGAGATGCCATGATAGCTTCCTGTCTCTTCCATGCATTTTCCTGGTCTTTATGAGCATATAATGGAATTCCTTCTCCCGATTCCATACTGCTTAACACGTCTGAGAAATAATACTCTACATGCGCAAGATTCATCTCATCCAGACAAATGAGATAATGCTTTTGGGGATTCTCCTTTGCCTCACAAAGTGCATCCAGAAATGGGGTGGAATAATATCTTCGTTCTACCGGGTTAAAATATCCTGTCAGATCCTGATTATCAATCCAGTTCGGTCTTACTGGAATGATCTTATATGCAAATCCAAGCGCTCTGGCTATATTTGATACAAAACTTGTCTTTCCCATGCCCGGTGCTCCGTGTAAAATTATGAGCTGATTTGTATTCAACCCCAAAAGGAACTGGGCGAGAACCTTGATATTACAATGATAGCCCTGGTCCTCCAGTTTATTTTTCAGTGATAGAATATTTTCATCTGTTTCCTCGGCAGTTCTTATTTCCTCGTCCAAATCAGAAACGAAAGACGTGACCATATTTGCCCTGGGAACCTCTTCGCAAGGCTGAGGATTTCTTGTAAATAATTCACTTCCACTAAAGAAAAGACCCTGAATATAAGATTTTTTCTCTTCCAGACGATTTTCGGGGTTGGTTCTTAATATTTCCACAGGTCGTCCATTCCAAAGTAATAACTTAGAATCCGTATCACACAATAGCATAGATACCTTCTGACGTTTTGTCTTTTCATCTAAAAAGCTATCTGTTACAAGACCTATTACCTTTCCGAAAGTAAATTCTTTTTTTCCTTCGCGATCTATCTCCGTTGATTTCCCAAAAATCTGTTCCAAATACTCTAATATATTCTCATTTTCTTCTAATACCTGTTGATTATTATATTCAAAAAATTCACTGATTTTCATTTTTTCACCCTTTCTCATTTTCTTATACACATCATTGTATCACACAAACATTTGTCGCTCGTAATAAATATTTTCTCTACGATATTCTGATAATCTGCTCCCACAGCAGTAATTCATCCTTTGTTACGTTTCGATTATCATGATAATGTCCAAAAAACCATTTTTTAAATCTGGCTGTCTGCCGAATCTTTTCAAAATATTCCGTCAGCATATCCGGTTTATATAATCCATCACTCATGATTGCCTGCGTGCTGGACGCACAGCAGTGAGTCACAATAAAGTCCACTTCATTATGATATTTCTGCAGATTCTTTAGACCTTCTTGTTTCTCCTCTTCTGACGGCAGTTCTTCCTTCCACCAGCTTATGTGATTAATACGGTATGGCTCCCAGCCCCGGTCTAATACTTTTTTCTTAAGCTTGAACTTTGGATCATCTGGCTCAAGAATACCGGCTGAAATATCATGACTGCTGGCACCTCCAAAAGTAAATATCTTTTTTTCTTCCAGCTCAAATATCTGCCCACGCATCAGATGAATGACGGAGGGACGTATTTTATGGGCTTTCCCTCCATGCCACATTTCCACCGGATAGGCGTACAGGCGGTCAAAATTCTCATGGTTTCCGTCAACAAATAATGTAGTAAATGCTTTGCCGTCTAACCAGTCAAGAGCACTCGTTTCCATCTTGCTTTCCCCATCTTTGTTCCACACCCCGCCGAAATCTCCGCAGATTATGACATAATCATCTTTTGTCATCTCTTTCTGTTCCGGGAAATTCCGGGTGTTAAATCGTTCAAAATTATTGTGGCAGTCACCGGTTATATAAATCATTTTAAATCTCCCCTTTCCTGTACTTGCATGCTCAATCCTAAAAATTCTTACCAAATCTGTTTTAATCTACTTTTATAAGTAAAAGACTTCTCTTTTACAATCATACCAACTCTTATGGATAATATTGTAATAGAAAAGTCCTTCTTTGTCATTAACCTTATACTATATATCCTCTGCCATGACCAGTGAGAAATTTTTTGAAATTTATTATCAGTTCAATTCCTCCAATAGAAATTGAACAACTTCCCATTTTATGATATAATTTCTAATACAATTCCAACGGACAGGGGATTATTTTACCGCAAAGCGAGGTGTTTATTATGGTAATACGTGAATCTGCAGAAGATTATCTGGAAACAATACTGATTCTGAAAAACAGACTTGGAAATGTCAGGTCAATTGATATTGCACATGAGCTTTCTTTTTCTAAGCCGAGTGTCAGTGTTGCAATGAAGAATCTTCGATTAAATAATTATATTACTGTTGATGAAAATGGTTATATCAACCTGACAGACAGTGGTATGGCAATTGCCGGGAAAATTTACGAACGTCACACATTCCTGACAAGTTTTCTGACTTCAATTGGGGTGGATCCGGAAACTGCCGCTGAAGATGCATGTAAGATTGAGCATGTCATCAGCTCAGAGAGTTTTTCCGCTTTAAAAAAGTACCTCGCAGATAATGAGACAAACTAATTGTTCTGTATAAGCTGCATGAACGAAATAACCGTTAATAAAAAACAACAGAATCAAAAAATCCGGATTTTTCGCAGTCCTCACTAACCATGTGATATTACGCAAATCCGGATTTTTATATTTTTTTCTTACACCCTATGGTTGGAATCCACCTTCAAAACCTGCAAATGAAAGTTCGCATTTGCCACCCAGACGGCTGCAGATATTCAATGCACGTGTCATAACCTCTGGATACTGCTGATCCTTCGTGTCCACGAACAGATACTTATTATCTTCTGTTATTCTTGCTGTCTGAACATTTTCCAGTTCATTAATCTCGTTCAAAATTGCGGTTGCCATATCATCTGTGATTTTCTTAGATAAACGATAATATCTTCCCATGTTAGATTCCCTCTTTCCTATATGATTCGAGCCTCACTGGCGGTGTCGGTCAAATGATTTCCGGCTCATCTGACGTATTTAGCACTCGCTAACTTCTCTTTTAAATTTACCACTTTCATTTTTTTGTGTCAACATGTTCTAACACAGATAAAATAAGAAATCCCATCATTCCGACAAAGGACATCACTTTTCCTGCTGCCATCCCCGGTGCATGGTATGTGATGACAATGTCATGCTCCCCTGCCTTCAGCTTACAGCCAAGGAACGCTGTATTTACTTTCTCACTTTTTACATTTTTTCCATCAACCTGTATTTTGAATCCGGAATCGTATGGAATCGAAGTAATCAGATATCCTGACTTTTGCATTGTCAGATTTCCGGCAATTACGTTTCCCTTTGTCTTTGTGCTATTTTGTAAAAACTCTGATTCGTAAAGCTCTGTTCCCGGCAACGTTGCTATATATGCTTCTACATCAGTCAGATTATATTTTCCTTTGCTAAATGTAACCTCTACCTGATTTTCATCACCCTCAAGTGCCACTGCATAAGTAAACGTTGTGTTATCATTATAATAGACCCGTTGCTTAGCGCTCAGTTTATTACGATTGCCATCCACCCAGATTGTCAGATCTTTTGAGGGTTTCAGATTCTTGACCTTGAACCGAAGCAATAAAACTCTGTTACCAGAATCTGTTTGTGTTTCATTCGCAACGTTTGTGTTTTCACCGGCATTCTCTGTATTCACTGTATTCACTGAATTTATGTCTATCTGGCTCACAATCTCTGCTTTGACTTTTGTATCCTTTTTGGCAAAAATATGATATCCACCGTCTGTCTCGGAAATACAGGAGTTTTCCCCAAATTGCAGTACTGCGTTGTGCAAATTGTCCACCGCCGCTATACTGTCCGTCTGCTTCGTGGCACTCTCCGGCACAACTGCCTTCTGAAGAAGCGTTGTCTGATTATATGGATAGTCCAACTTATCATAATTTTTCTCACTCATAACCTGGCTTGTTCCATAGATGATCGAAGCTGCGCTTTCATTTTCATAAATCTTCCACTCCCCCGACTTTCCAAGAAGCCTGACACCTTTCATCTTAGACTTTGTAACAATGTATTTTTCACCCATGAATCTCGCATAAATCGGATTTGACTCCTCAGACTGCATCAGGAAATTCCGGTAAGGCTGTTCCAGACCAAATGTATCCTTTCTAAAATTCTGGTAGGCCTTATTATAGGAAGAAGAATAGATGGAAGAAATGTACTGATCTGTGTTCCACACGCGATTTAAATTTGCTGCATTTTCATCGTCAGTGCCAAGCTGGACTGTCCGGTAAAATCCTCCATCTTTTTTTGCCTCATCGGTTGCTGTCTGAATTGCATCTGTGATTTTAGGATCTGTTACCTGTTTATAAAATGTTGTATCCAGCATCTCCTGTTTTTCTTTGGCATACTGATTATCAAATACTGCCAGAAATACCGCCATAGAACCTGCTAAAATTAAAACTGTTCCTCTAATTCTCCAGATTGTCTTCCTTCGTTTTCTCCACACTTCTTTTATCACACCTGTTGCCAGATAACAACCAAACATAATCTGAGATTCTGTCATCAAAAATGGCCACAGATTTCCCATTCCTTCCTGGTTTCTTCCTATATAGATAAGTTCCATCGTGACAACATATGGAATACAGCCGCCCCACGAAAACTCTTCACAGCTCACCTTCTTTAAATACATGGCAAGCATATAGCAAAAAAGCGGAATTAACGGGATCAGTGCCTTGTCCCTCAGATAAAGTCCCCCATTTAAAATGTATACAAAAACCGGCACGCCTGCGACAATGGCAATAATCCACGCCATTACGCTGTCACTCCATCTTCGCCTGAACATGGTCGCAACAAGCACCGTCAGCATCAGCGTTCCGAATCCCAGACCATACGGTGAATAAAAAACTCCTGACAATCTAAGTTGCGGAAAGAAAAGCCCCTTCAGGATTTTTGTCGCATTTCCACTTCCAAGCAATACCGACAGGCATTCTGCATTCGCGCTGCCTCCGGAAGATTCAGCGGAACTTCTTCCGATCAATGCAAGGGCTGTCGGCACAAGAAGGACTCCGCTTGCCAGTACTGCAAAAATCATAGGCAGAAGAAATCTCACGCCCTCGCACAGAAACCCTTTTACTGTGGCACGCTCATTTTTTCCTTCCAGTTTTCGTCCGTAACAATGAATTCCATAGATTACCAACGCCAGCATTCCTCCGATACTGAAGTAAAAGCTGGTCATGATCATAAGAAATGTACTGACTGCCAAAAGCCCTGAACGCCTTTTTTCAAAGTATCTGTCCACGCCCATCATAGCCAGGATTAAAAATGGCATGTAATTAACGAACATAATCTGGCTGTAGGACTGGCAGATCATAGGTCCCGTCAGCAAAAAAATAACAGCCACAGCGAAGCTGACAGCTCTGCCAAATCCTTTTCGATTCAGCCACAGATACAATAAAAGCACCGAAGCCATCAAGCATAGCATTTCCATAACAATAACATACGTAGACATTTTCACAAAAGGCAATGCGTAGGACAACAAAAATAACGGACTGTAAAGTCCATAATATGAATAATTGTATATGTTCTGTCCTCCGCCCAGGTTCATAGCGAATTCCGGGAATAGATTTCCTGTCTCATAAAACTGTTTTCTGAAATAATCCGGAATAACACTGTGCTGGCTGATCCAGTCCACCTTCGCTCCAAATACTCCCCATCTGAGGCAAAACATCCAGCAGAAAAATAATGTCAGTGCTGCAAGTATTACATACCCTGCATAATACAGATATTTTGACATCGTTGATTCTTCATTATTATGCAGATGCTCCGGCTTTGTTGTTCTAACATTTTGATTATGCAGACGCTTTGACTGTCTTGTCTTCATGAGATTCCTCCCCGGATTTCTTTTCTCGCATTACAGCATTCACACCGCTTCCCACAAAGCTGTCTCCTGCTACTTTTCCTGCCGTCTGAACTTTACTTTCTTTCAATATAAATATCGGACGGTGCTTCGTCTCCAGATATGTCTTAGCCAGATACTCTCCCACGATTCCAAGACAGAACAGTTGAACCCCGCTCACCAAAAAGATAATACATACCATTGACGGCCAGCCTGCAACCGGATCGCCCCAAATTAATGTCCGTACTATGATTACTGCAATCATAATAAATGCCAACGCGCAGAACCCTACTCCCATAACAGATGCCAGAGACAAAGGTGCTACTGAAAATCCGGTAATTCCTTCCAGCGAATAAGAAAATAGTTTCCGAAGAGACCATTTTGTTTCTCCTGCCGAACGCTCCACGTTTTGGAATTCCAGCCATTTTGTACGGAATCCGACCCAGCCGAAAATTCCCTTCGAGAAACGATTATATTCACTCATTTCCAATACGGCGTCCACCATAATCCGTTTCATCAGCCGGTAATCTCTTGCACCATTGACAATTTCTGTCTTGGAAATGCTGTTAATAAACTTATAAAATGTCTCAGATAAGAAGGAGCGGATTTTTGGCTCTCCGGTTCTGGTGGCACGTCTTGTCGCAACACTGTCATAAGGTTCTTCCTTCAAAATACGATACATTTCCGGAAGAAGTCCAGGTGGATCCTGGAGATCTACGTCCATCGTTGCCACATAGTCTCCACTTGCATGTTTAAGCCCCGCGTATATAGCTGCTTCTTTTCCAAAGTTTCTGGAGAAAGATAAATATTCACATCTTCCATCTTTTGCATTTAATTGTTTCAATATTTCTAAAGTCTTGTCGCTGGAACCATCGTCCACGAAAAGGATCTCAAAGGAAACCTCTGACAGCTCGCCCATGACGCGCTTTATCTCCCGATAATACACCGGCAACGCTTCCTCTTCGTTAAAACACGGAACCACAATACTGATTCTGTCCATTTTGCATACCTCCATAAATTCAGTCCCTGCAGAAGACACTACTCGTCATCTCTGCTTTATCATTCAGTATGCCCAAAGTTTAACACTCATCCCTTAAGAAAATGCCTAATTAAATCTTAAAGTTTCTTAAGAAGATTTTTTATTTTTTCTAAACTCCTGTATAATAGATCTATCGAAAGGAGTTATTTCTATGGATAAGACTTGTATTTTAATCGTAGATGACAACCCGGAAATCCGGGAAATTATAAATGTGCTGCTTGGTGGGGAAGGTTTCGAAGTATCTGAAGCAGAAAATGGGGCGCAGGCACTTACACTCATTGAGCAGCAGGATTTCGACCTGATTATTCTGGATATTATGATGCCGGGGCCAAATGGCTATCAGACATGCCGGAAAATCCGGGAACTGAGCAATGCGCCAATTCTGTTTTTAAGTGCCCGCACAAAGGAAAGCGATAAGACACTTGGCTTTTCCAGCGGCGGTGATGATTATCTGGCAAAACCATTTTCCTACAACGAACTGATCAGCCGGAGCAAAGCATTGATTCGGCGTTATCAGGTATACAAAGGGAAAAATGAAAGCGGCAATCAAAGTATCAATAGTGCTTCTGTTAATCCGACTGCTGAGCCAATAGCTAGTACATCGAATGCTTCTGACTCCAGGCATCGTATCCTGCTCTTTCACGATCTGGAAATAAACCAGACTGTCCGGGAGGTTCATAAAAATGGACAGCTTTTAGACCTTACAGAAACGGAATACTCCATGTTGGAACTGCTGGTCGCGAACCGCCACCAGACATTTTCTGCCCAGCGTCTTTTTGAGTCTGTCTGGCAGGAGCCTTATTACTACGGTGCAAATAATACTGTCACCGTACATATTCGAAACTTACGCTCCAAAGTGGAAGATAATCCCGGTAATCCTGAACTAATTAAAACAGTCTGGGGAAAAGGGTATCGTTGCGACTAATAATTTTCATTCAGTAACAATGAGGTAACAGCATGAAAAAAAAATTCAGTACCATGAAATTACAGAACCGTTTTCTTTTGATCTTGCTTCTGGCTCTGACGATTTCTGCAACATTATTCGAACTGCTTTGGCTAAATAAATGGACTCTGGTAAACTGGACAGGCAATTTTGAAATTTTACAGTCCCAGATTGATGACGAAGATTTCTGGACGAAATTGGACGAAACTGCACAAAATTTATCACTTCCAGAATCCTCAGACGATGAAGCTGCCGCAAAAGCAATAAAACCCCTTCTAGATCTGGCAGATAAATACACAAGCATTTATCTTTACGAACAGGAGGATGGCCTTTATATTACAGGACAATATGCAAAAATTATGGACGAAAAGCATTCCGGTTTCCGGACTTTTTTCGATCTTGGATACAGGTTAACTGATGGGGAAGGGGAAGATTTTCGTCAAGGGTATCTCCAATTTCAAAACGGAAAAGCTCAAGTCGTTGTTGTCAATTACCAGCGTGCCCTTTTCATTTACCCTTATATGTTTCTTTCGCTACTTTTAAGTGTCCTGGTCTTTCTTGGAATCGTCTTGTTCTTCATGAACCGGAAGATGCGCGAAGTACTGGCTCTGGAGCAGGAAATTTTGCTGATGTCCACAGGGGATTTGACCCACCCGGTTCCGCAATATAGTAAAGATGAAATTGGCATTTTGGCAAATGAGTTGAATCATCTTCGTATCTCTTTAAATGAAAATATTGTCCGTGAGCAAGAAAGCCGAAAAGCAAATCAGGACCTGATCACAGCACTCTCCCATGATTTACGGACGCCACTTACAATTCTGACCGGATATCTGGAAGTATTAAGGCTTGGAAGAACTCCTGAAAAGCAGGCGGATTATCTGGACCGGTGTCTGAAAAAAGCTTCCGATATTAAAGAACTGACGGATCAAATGTTCAGCTACGCCCTTGTTTCCGAAGAGCAGGAAACTCCTGACATGTCCTGGCTGTCTACCGATTACATTTTTCAATGTATTCAGGAAAATTGCGATTTCATTAGTCTGGCCGGATTTACGACAAATGTTAAAATTCCAGAAGTGACTGGTATTCTGCTCAGCGACAAAACAATGATCAATCGCATTTTTACCAATCTGTTCTCTAATATTTTAAAATATGGAGACAAAGGAACTCCGGTCATCGTCCGCAGTTCCATCCGTAAACAGCGCTTTACTGTGACTGTTTCCAATGCAATCAAGCAAGAACATTCTGATGTCGGAAGCAGCAATATCGGACTTCGTAATGTCCAGCGGATGATGCAGATGATGGACGGCGAAATGCTTCTGACAAAGAAAACATCATCAGACAGCCCGGGAAACCATAACATTTCTCAG
Organism: Dorea sp. 210702-DFI.3.125; assembly: GCF_020560945.1. NCBI lineage: Bacteria > Bacillati > Bacillota > Clostridia > Lachnospirales > Lachnospiraceae > Dorea > Dorea sp. 210702-DFI.3.125. The sequence continues at coordinate 2,946 of NZ_JAJCNF010000009.1, read as the reverse complement.
AATACAAGTTCAGCCTTCGCCTCTGAAAATGTATCCGGAGTCTTTGAAGTTACACTTTGGTTCCCACTCCGATGACATGCTCTGACCTGCTGTTTTTCTAACAAGCGGAATATCAACTATCAATTGTTGAGAAATATGTCTCATTAGATAAGCTGCGTTTATAAATGCTTACAATATTGTTTTATAATCCTTATAAAACAGCATGAATTTTCATGTTTTGAAGCAATTAGCTATTGTTTTTTGTAATAAAATCTGCTTAACTTATAAGTAGGCGATATAAACCGCGCCAGGATAACCCGAATAAAATTATTGATAATAGTGAGGTATTAAGATGAAACCAATCAAAGAAGGAAAAGTACGTGAAATCTATGATAACGGTGACAGCCTGATTATGGTTGCTACGGACCGCATCAGCTGTTTTGATGTGATTCTTAATAACGTCGTTACAAAAAAAGGAACTGTTCTGACTCAGATGTCCAAGTTCTGGTTCAATCTGACAAAAGACATTATTCCGAACCATATGATCTCTACTGATGTAAAAGATATGCCTGAGTTCTTCCAGAAACCAGAGTTCGATGGCAACAGTATGATGTGCCGCAAGCTTGAAATGCTTCCAATCGAGTGCATTGTCCGCGGATACATTACAGGAAGCGGCTGGGCAAGCTATAAAGAAAATGGAACAGTCTGCGGAATCACTCTTCCGGAAGGATTAAAAGAGTCCGATAAACTTCCAGAACCAATCTACACACCATCTACAAAAGCTGAGATTGGTGACCACGACGAGAATATTTCCTATGAGCAGAGCATTGCTCATCTTGAAAAATACTTCCCTGGAAAAGGTGAAGAGTATGCCAAGAAACTTCGCGATTACACCATCGCTCTTTATAAGAAATGTGCGGACTACGCACTGACACGCGGTATCATCATTGCTGATACAAAATTTGAATTCGGTCTTGATGAGAACGGTAACATGGTACTTGGTGACGAGATGCTCACACCAGACAGCTCCCGTTTCTGGCCAGCAGATGGTTATGAGCCGGGTCATGGACAGCCGTCCTTCGACAAGCAGTTCGCCCGTGACTGGCTGAAAGCAAATCCGGATAATGACTGGACCCTTCCGGATGAAATCGTCGAGAAAACAATCGATAAATACTTACAGAGCTATGAGATGTTAACTGGAGAAAAATTAGCTTAATGCAAAAGAATTACATTTACCGTGGGGGCTTTTACTTAGTAGGATTACTGGTACTGGCCCTCGGTATCTCTCTGAATACGAAGACGGGACTTGGGGTCTCTCCCATCATCTCCGTATCTTACAGCATATCCACAATTTGGAATCTAAACTTTGGAAATATGACGATGGTACTTTATTGTATCTTTGTTCTGGTAGAAATACTTCTTCATACCATCCTGTGCCGGAAAGAACTGAAACGTGAAGATATTGCTTTGGAGCATGCAAATGAAATGAATCTGAAGCTTGTTCTTATTATGGATTTTTTACAGATTCCATTAAGTCTTGTATTTACAAGATTTTTAAATGTGTTCGGTGCATGGATTCCTGATCTGAAAACAGACTGCGCGAACAGCTTTTCCGGAACATTTGCCGGACGGGTCTTTTTCCTGATCATCGCTATTATACTGACCGGCGTCGGTGCCGCCATGTCACTGAATATGCGTGTCATTCCAAATCCGGGAGACGGTATCGTACAGGCAATTGCTGATACCATTCACAAAAGCACCGGATTTACAAAGAACTGCTTCGATCTGTTCAACATCTGCGTGACCATCAGCGTCGGTTTGATCTTCGCTCACCATCTGGTCGGCATTGGACTTGGAACCGTCCTTGCTGTCATCGGTGTCGGACGCGCGATTGCTGCATTTAATTATCTTTTTTATGAGAAAACAAAAACTCTGGCCGGACTTTAATCCGGTCAGAGTTTTTTCGTTTTGCCTTTCTTATCATATTCCTACAGCGGAAGTTCATCAGCCTCTGTGAACTCATAATCATCCGGAGCTGGGGTAATCGATCCGTCTTTTTCAATCATAGCTTGTTTTTCGGCCATTTTCCTTGTTTCAGGTAAAGGTTCCTTATATTTCTCCATCAAGTCTTTCAGATCCTGTTTACCCTCAAACTCACCACACCAATCAGTACGCAGTTCTTTTATAACATCTTCGATAAACAACAAAATATATACTGCTGCATCTTTAATCCCTTCGATATCTATATGTTTATCTATGAGTTCGTCACGAGTCATAGCTCTACACTTTTCACGCAATTCATCATCCCCCATAGACTCCTCTTCATATCTCAGTTTCGATTCAATTATTCTTCTATCTTCTTCTCTCTCCCCTGCTGAAACATTCTGATCACACAAAGCACGACTGTCCAAATAATCAAACAGTGTATCTATATCTTGTCCCGCATCCTTCAAAACACACTTTACATGCTTCGCCTCCTGACTGAATTTTATACATTCCTCTATCAGTTCATCACTAGTCTTACTTTCAAGTTTCCAACACGGATCGTCAAAACTTGGCTCGCCCACACATGCATCTTTATCGTAAAATCCCCAGTCCCTTAGAGTACTGTCAAAATTATCCATCGTTTCATAAATATATGAGCCAACAACATCATCCTCAAACCTTGTCCCGGAAACATAATGGCTTGTTGTTCCACAATCCTCTTCCGGTAAACTATCCTCGTAAGCACGTGCCATATCTGCGCCTTCTGCACCTAACTGTTCTTCCCAATCAATTCCCATAGTAAAGTTCTCCTTTTCTTATGCACTTTCTTGATTTGTTAAACTTATTTTAGCACACTATAATATGCTTTTGTAATTTATTTGGAACACGTTCCACATTACCATGTCATTCATTTTCTCACATAAAAATTCAAGAATGCCTCGGCATTCTTGCTGCGAGGTGCACGTCATGCAATTGCATGAC
>NZ_JAJCNF010000089.1:0-442 GCF_020560945.1 Dorea sp. 210702-DFI.3.125 | reverse complement strand
CGCTGGCTGGCTCATTATGAATGGCAACCGCATACAGATTAAACGCCGACAGTTTGAACAGGTCATTGACAAATTGGACGCAATCTAATGCAAATGAGCCTTGTATGTGTTATGATGAACACAAGTCATATCAAGGCTCTTTCCAACAAGGAAAGGAGCAGACACCATGAAAGAAAAAAGACGGGATAGTAAAGGACGTATCCTGCATACTGGAGAGAGCCAACGAACAGACGGGAAATACTTATATAAATATGTAGACGCATTTGGAAACACAAAATATGTGTATGCTTGGAGATTGACACCCACAGACCCGACACCAAAGGGAAAACGGGAAAAACCCTCACTTCGAGAACTGGAACAGCAGATAAGACGGGATATTGAGGACGGTATCGACAGCACAGGCAAGAAAATGACGCTTTGCCAACTCTATGCCAAACAGAAC
>NZ_JAJCNF010000088.1:0-443 GCF_020560945.1 Dorea sp. 210702-DFI.3.125 | reverse complement strand
AAAAAAGCAATAATTATCGGAGACCGTGATGGAATTCCGGGACCAGCTATCGCAGAGTGCGTAAAAACTGCTGGTGCTGAAGTAGTATTTTCATCTACGGAGTGTTTCGTCTGAACGAGCGCAGGCGCAATGGACTTAGAGAATCAGAAAAGAGTAAAGGATTTCGCTGATGAATACGGCGCAGAGAACTTAGTAGTAGTTCTTGGTGCTGCAGAAGGTGAAGCTGCAGGTCTTGCAGCTGAGACTGTAACAGCAGGAGATCCGACATTCGCAGGTCCATTGACAGGGGTCCAGCTTGGACTCACAGTATATCACGTTTGCGAGCCTGAAATGAAGGCAGAGTTTGACGAAGCTGTTTATGATGAGCAGGTAAGCATGATGGAGATGGTACTCGACGTTGACGATATCGTTAGCGAGATGAGCGCTATCCGTGACGAATACTG
>NZ_JAJCNF010000087.1:0-444 GCF_020560945.1 Dorea sp. 210702-DFI.3.125 | reverse complement strand
ACAACCATAAACGCTCGTTAAAAGCGTCATTCTATATCGCCATACAAGACGATTGCGTAAGGAAAAATCCCTTTGATTTCAAGTTAAGTGAAGTCCTAGAAAATGATACCAAAGAGAAAGTTGCATTGACAGAGGAACAGGAACAAGCCTTACTCTCATTCATCAAGACGGACAATGTGTATCACAAGTATTATGATGATGTGCTGATACTGTTAAAAACAGGACTTCGTATCTCGGAACTGTGCGGACTGACAGTAGCCGATATTGATTTCAAGAATGAAGTTGTGATTATCGACCACCAGTTACTAAAGAGCAAGGAACAAGGCTATTATATTGAAACGCCTAAGACGAAAAGCGGAATAAGGCAAGTACCATTAAGCAGAGAAACGATACAGGCATTTCAACGGGTTATGAAGAAACGCCCAAAGGCAGAACCATTTGTGA
>NZ_JAJCNF010000086.1:0-478 GCF_020560945.1 Dorea sp. 210702-DFI.3.125 | reverse complement strand
CAGAGCGGATTTCTCTTTGCGGCGGGTACACAGGGGATAGCCGCTTTAGCGGCGCAAGGGGGTGTAGCCACCTTGTCGGAGCGAAGCGAACGCAGACCTCGGATTGCTGATTTTATCAGCGGCAGAGGTAAGCTCCGCAGGACGCACGATACATGGTCTTTAGACTATGTATAGAAGTGCGCCCTTAGTTCCTAAGGGATTTTGCCGTTTCCGGCAGTCTTGTCCTTTTTCTTGGAACGCTTGGAAAGATACTTCGGGCAGTCAACCACAACCGCCCGGAAGCTCTGTTTACATTCGTGCTGGCATTTCCGGCACAGTTCGTTGTAAGTGATACGGCTGCGGTCATTTAAGAAGAAAGACCATTCCAGCCGTCGCTTGTTGCTCATTCTTGCCATAACCGGCTCCTTTCTCCGTTTCTATCTGATGTACGCAGATAGGCTGTTTTGGTGTAGCGTCTCGGTATCATTTTTAAGGTTTT
>NZ_JAJCNF010000085.1:0-479 GCF_020560945.1 Dorea sp. 210702-DFI.3.125 | reverse complement strand
TAAAGTGCTATCCTTAGTCACCGCCTTTCTCCTGCCCGGAAATACGGGCGTGGTTTTCTGCGGCAGACCGGATGAAAGGCTCCGCCTGCGGCAGATTCAAAATGCTTTCCATGAGGGAATAAAATTCCGTTTCGGTCAGCTCCTTTGTCTGTGGCACAATGCTCTCAACGGCTGCCCCACGGGTAATCAGCCGGTGCGTCCTCTGTTTCCGGGAACCGCTTTCCAGATACGCCTGCCGGTTTTTCAAACGCTGCATTTTCCGTTTTTCCCGTTCCAGCAGGACAGTGGTTTTTTCATATTCCTGCTTTAACTGTTCCAAAGATTTTTCCATGTTCTCACATCCTTTGCTTATAAGATAAAGAAAGACCATCCGCAGACAGTCTGTGTCAGTGCTTCTATAAAACCCGATGAAAAGGGAAAACCACAGAGCGGATTTCTCTTTGCGGCGGGTACACAGGGGATAGCCGCTTTAGCGGCGC
>NZ_JAJCNF010000084.1:0-482 GCF_020560945.1 Dorea sp. 210702-DFI.3.125 | reverse complement strand
TCCAGAACCTCAATCCGTTCCTCGTCCCTTGTAAGGGAGCGTTCCATTGCTTCCCGCTGTTCCCGCTGCTCGGCTTCACAGGTATTGGTCAGGCGGTCAGCAACCGCTTTCCCGTCCATCAGGGCAGCTCTGGCACATTCCCGGATTTTTCGCAGCACATGACTGTAAAGGGTGTCATAATCAATCCGGTGCTGGGTGCAGTGGTTCTTTCCAAAGGCATTGTAGGTCTTGCAGGAATAAATCTGCTGGGGATGTTTTGCGTTTGTATAGCGTATCGTCAGCGACTTCCCACACTCGCCGCATTTTATCAGTCCGGCAAACAGGCTGATTTCATTGGTCTGCCCCGGACGCTGGCGGGATTTCAGCTTGTTCTGCACAATGTCAAAGCTCATGCGGTCAATCAGCGGTTCATGCTGTCCCTCCACTACAATCCAGTCCTCCGGCTTCTTTTCCCCAATCGTGCCGATTTTGAAACGGTAGTC
>NZ_JAJCNF010000083.1:0-484 GCF_020560945.1 Dorea sp. 210702-DFI.3.125 | reverse complement strand
GACATTTCGATAATCCAGTGACCTTGCAGCTTGCGGTACACATTGTCATCGTCCAACTTCCGCAAATCATCGGAGAACCACTCGTCCCGGACTGCCAGCAGACGGAAGAAGGTGGACTTGCCAGCCCCCTGACCGCCTACCAGACAGAGCATGATTTCAAATTTGCATCCCGGCTGAAAGGCTCGTGAGATTGCGCCCAGCAGGAACAGCTTCAACGCTTCATAGGTGTAATCGTCTGCGTCAGCCCCCAGAAAGTGCCGCAGGCAGAAACGGATTCGTTCTGTCCCGTCCCACACAAGGGTATTGAGATAGTCCCGGATGGGATGGTACTTGTTTTCATTCGCCACAATCCCGATGGCGTTATCAATCTTCTTCTCATTGGTAAGCCCGTAGGTTTCTTCCAGATAGAGAAGCAGATACTTCATGTCCGTATCGTTCAGGGCGGTGCTTTCCCTGTGGAAGCCGATGGGCTTTATGATGTCCT
>NZ_JAJCNF010000082.1:0-485 GCF_020560945.1 Dorea sp. 210702-DFI.3.125 | reverse complement strand
CATAATAGTGAAGCGTGCGAACGCTGATACCTGTTAAATCTGATATTTCTTTTACTGTCCTCATAGCTGCTGACCTCCTGTTCCTGATAAGGTAACTTTAATCTATGACGTTCCGTGAGAGTCAATAGGCATTTTCATTTTTTAGTATAACATTTTTCATTTCTTCTCAAAAGACAGAAAACTGATTCTGTAAAACTTGTCGGCTGGGAACAGCTTGCAACGCAAGGTGTCCCCAGATGGCAAGTCCACAAAAGGGTAGCTGGCGAAAGCCAGCGCAGGGGAAGTGTAGCGTCCCCTGTTTGATTTGGAGCAGTCCGTGGCTGCGGAAAATCACAGCCCTCCGGCGAGGAGCCTTCGGAGAACGCAATGCACCAACCTTTGGGTGGTGTATAATTGCGCCCTTAGTAAACTAAGGGGTTTCCAGCTTCTCCCGTTCCAGCAGTTTTTTCAATAGTTCCTGCGTGTCCTGCCTGTGAAAAATGAGT
>NZ_JAJCNF010000081.1:0-567 GCF_020560945.1 Dorea sp. 210702-DFI.3.125 | reverse complement strand
ACGGAAACCCCATAGAAGTCTGCCAGCGTGATAAGGTTGCCATGATTGATTTCCTTAAAATCCTCTTTTTCATAACTTCCGAGAGCAGATTTGGAAATACCCGTCAGCTTTGATAGTTCTTCCAGATTTAAGCCTTTGTCCTTGCGGAGTTCCCAAAGGCGTTCCTGTATGCTTGTTGCTCCTTTCATGGGCACACGCTCCTTTCCAACGGTTTCATTGCTGCCGCTTATCTGGATTATATCACACTTTCCGTAATCGTGGAAATTTCTGATTTTTACCCTTAATTCCTACTTTGTGGACATACGGCACAGGGCACAAAAATGTTCTATGATACAGGTAGTTCATCGATGGATTATTCCAATCGAATGACCAGCCTGTGTGGGATATGCTTCCCCGGCGATGTAGCGCCATGAATTTTGGCAGGGATATGGAGGAACCCTGACCGAAACGAGCGTACCAAAGGGAGCGATACGCCGCTGTGAGATTCAGGGGAGGAACGACACCGGGGAGAACTGGCGAACTGACACCGAAATGATACCGAAACACGACAATCTGATAGGGGGATAG
>NZ_JAJCNF010000080.1:0-658 GCF_020560945.1 Dorea sp. 210702-DFI.3.125 | reverse complement strand
ATAACAATTACCTCGGATGTCTTGATTAGATATTTAATATCTTATCTATATTTCTTATATGCAATTTTCAAGGTACATGACTGATGATTTTTCCAATCATCAAGTGGAGAATACGAGATTCGAACTCGTGACCTCCTGCTTGCAAGGCAGGCGCTCTCCCAACTGAGCTAATCCCCCATATTTAATTTCCTCAACCTATGAGCTTTTTCAAAGGTCTGGGCTTAGTGGGCCTTACCTCCTCAAACTCAAGTTTTTAAAGGTCTGGGCTTAAGTGGACTCGAACCACCGACCTCACGCTTATCAGGCGTGCGCTCTAACCAGCTGAGCTATAAGCCCATCTTAAAATTTGGTTGTTCGCTTCCTGTTGTCAGCGAACGACTTAAAAATATATTCGTTCATTTTCAATGAACTCATTATTTTTATAGTCTGGCAGCCACCTACTCTCCCGTACCGTCTCCAGTAAAGTACCATCGGCCGCTTAGGTCTTAACCATCGTGTTCGGGATGGGAACGGGTGTGTCCCCTAAGCGCATCGCCACCAGAAATACTTATTAAGCTTTTTACAGCCTTAATAACTAAATAACAGACAACAACCCTTACTTTTTTCCTTAGAAAGGAGGTGATCCAGCCGCACCTTCCGATACGGCTACCTTGTTACG